>NZ_JBNCMT010000088.1:0-526 GCF_049846925.1 Brevibacillus nigriterrae | reverse complement strand
ACCAGTCGTGGGATTGGATGTTTCAAAAGGATTTAGTGTCATTCAAGCTTTTGTCAAACGGAATGAGGCTTTTGGAAAGGCAGAAACAATTTCGCACAAGGGACAAGGATTTGAGCGTCTAAAGGAACGACTTACAGAAGTAAAAGAATGTACAGGAGAAGATCCTGTTGTTGTTCTGGAGGCAACAGGACATTATCACCGTGGGGTCGTGGCATTTCTTTCACGTAATGGAATACGACATTTTATAATCAATCCCTTGCAATCAAAACGAGCAAAGGGAACTCAACTTCGGAAAGTTAAAACCGATGTGACGGATGCTTGGCACTTAGCGGAAATGTATTATCGTGGTGAGGTCGAACCACATCGAATGCAGGAGGAACGCTACACAGAACTTCAGTACGTCACAAGACAACATGAGTTTGTCACGGCCATATACGTACAGGCGAAGTTAAATACCAGAGCTCTACTGGATCAGGTTTTCCCAGCTTTTGAGAATGTTTTTAGTGACATGTTTTCGGTAACATCC
>NZ_JBNCMT010000087.1:0-568 GCF_049846925.1 Brevibacillus nigriterrae | reverse complement strand
GCCAGTAAGCAACTCGACCGCCTACATCATGGACAAGCATCACAAGCTGTTGCCTGTCGGCGTTCCCGGAGAGCTTTGTGTCGGGGGAGACGGCGTTGCGAGAGGATACCTGAATCGGCCAGAGCTGACCGAAGAGAAGTTTATCGTTAATCCGTATGTGCCACAAGAGAGAATTTACAAGACTGGGGATTTGGCGAGATGGCTGCCGGACGGGAATCTGGAGTTTCTCGGCAGAATCGACCAACAGGTGAAAATCAGGGGCTATCGCATCGAGCTGGGAGAGATCGAGAAACAACTGACGAAGCATCCACTCGTGAATGAGGCTGTTGTCATCGACAGAAAAGACGAGTCAGGCGCAAGCTACCTGTGCGGATATCTGGTAGGAGATGGAGAACTCTCCGTAGCAGAGGTAAAAGAGCATCTGCACAGGGAATTGCCGGATTACACGGTGCCTGCTTATCTGGTTACGCTGGAAAAGCTGCCGCTTACCCCCAATGGAAAAATCGACAAAAAAGCACTGCCAGAGCCAGATGTTTCCCAATCAGAAAGGGAAATCGTTGCTCCGCGA
>NZ_JBNCMT010000085.1:0-642 GCF_049846925.1 Brevibacillus nigriterrae | reverse complement strand
ATAGACGATAAGGTTGATAGGTTCGGTGTGGAAGTGCGGTAACGCATGGAGCTGACGAATACTAATCGGTCGAGGACTTATCCACGTCCATTATCCTTATGTTACATTACTTGCGTATCCAGTTTTCAGGGTACAAATACAATCCTAATTGAGGGCCTATAGCTCAGTTGGTTAGAGCGCACGCCTGATAAGCGTGAGGTCGGCTGTTCGAGTCAGCCTAGGCCCACCAGACAGAGCACTATATAACCCTTATTGGGGCTGTAGCTCAGTTGGGAGAGCGCCTGCCTTGCAAGCAGGAGGTCATCGGTTCGATCCCGTTCAGCTCCACCAATTTGTTGTTCTATATACAGACGTTATTCCTCAGTAGCTCAATGGTGGAGCAACCGGCTGTTAACCGGTAGGTTGGCGGTTCGAGTCCGTCCTGAGGAGCCATAATGGATGGATGTCCGAGTGGCCGAAGGAGCACGATTGGAAATCGTGTAGGCGGGGATAACTCGTCTCGTGGGTTCAAATCCCACTCCATCCGCCATTACATAACTATATTGGCCCGTTGGTGAAGCGGTTTAACACAGCAGCCTTTCACGCTGTCATTCAGGGGTTCGAATCCCCTACGGGTCACCATTTCCCCAAAAAGTGATGTAA
>NZ_JBNCMT010000084.1:0-737 GCF_049846925.1 Brevibacillus nigriterrae | reverse complement strand
TGGTGAGCCATGAAGGACTCGAACCTTCGACCCTCTGATTAAAAGTCAGATGCTCTACCAACTGAGCTAATGGCTCTCAAACTATAAAATGGTGGGGAGAGACGGATTCGAACCGCCGAACCCAGAGGGAGCAGATTTACAGTCTGCCGCGTTTAGCCACTTCGCTATCTCCCCACGACATATCATTTATATTTACAAATGAGGTTATTTATACCCCAAGGTACCCGCCAATTGCTCAGACAAGACTGAGAAACAATTGTTTCTTTATGAGTATAAATAATGGTGCCGGCGATAGGACTTGAACCCACAACCCCCTGATTACAAGTCAGGTGCTCTACCAATTGAGCTACACCGGCATATTACTATTATTTATAATGGTGGCTCGGGACGGAATCGAACCGCCGACACGAGGATTTTCAGTCCTCTGCTCTACCGACTGAGCTACCGAGCCACTTTTCATTATTCATGAAAATAAATGGCGGAGCTGACGGGACTCGAACCCGCGACCTCCGGTGTGACAGACCGGCGTGAACTCCAACTTCACCACAGCTCCATATGTAAGTAGTGCAGGTAATAATTTTGGTTGCACTCACCAGTACCACTTATATTACCTGAACTTTGAGGCTAGTTCGACGTAGTGCAGGTAATAATTTTGGTTGCGGGAGCAGGATTTGAACCTGCGACCTTCGGGTTATGAGCCCGACGAGCTACCGAGCTGCTCCATCCCGCGACGACCA
>NZ_JBNCMT010000083.1:0-773 GCF_049846925.1 Brevibacillus nigriterrae | reverse complement strand
AAGACCCCTTATAGACGATAAGGTTGATAGGTTCGGTGTGGAAGTGCGGTAACGCATGGAGCTGACGAATACTAATCGGTCGAGGACTTATCCACGTATATCTCTTAGCGAATTTACCTTTGCGTATCCAGTTTTGAAGGTGCAAACGACCAACCTTACTTATTCCTCAGTAGCTCAATGGTGGAGCAACCGGCTGTTAACCGGTAGGTTGGCGGTTCGAGTCCGTCCTGAGGAGCCATTTGCTCCTGTAGCTCAGTCGGTAGAGCGTTTCCATGGTAAGGAAGAGGTCGCAGGTTCGATTCCTGTCGGGAGCACCATTACCATTATATGGCCCGTTGGTGAAGCGGTTTAACACAGCAGCCTTTCACGCTGTCATTCAGGGGTTCGAATCCCCTACGGGTCACCATTTTCCCCAAAAAGTGACGTAAGCCTCTGAAGCTTACACCGAATACTTTTCGGGGGCCCCGGAACAAAACATAAAACCTGGAGGCTTAGCTCAGCTGGGAGAGCATCTGCCTTACAAGCAGAGGGTCGGCGGTTCGATCCCGTCAGCCTCCACCATAATTACCTAAATACTTGGGGAGATAGCGAAGTGGCTAAACGCGGCAGACTGTAAATCTGCTCCCTCTGGGTTCGGCGGTTCGAATCCGTCTCTCCCCACCACTTATGTACTATTGGGATATAGCCAAGCGGTAAGGCAACGGACTTTGACTCCGTCATTCCTAGGTTCGAATCCTAGTATCCCAGCCATTTTATTTAGAGCCATTAGCTCA
>NZ_JBNCMT010000082.1:0-780 GCF_049846925.1 Brevibacillus nigriterrae | reverse complement strand
GCCATATACGTACAGGCGAAGTTAAATACCAGAGCTCTACTGGATCAGGTTTTCCCAGCTTTTGAGAATGTTTTTAGTGACATGTTTTCGGTAACATCCTTACGAGTCTTGTCGTGTTGTCTTCAAGGTGAGATTGGAAAGCTACAAGATGTGATTAGAGATGCAACAGGGAAGTCACACGGTAATACGTGGATTCAGGAGAAAATAGAACGCTTGGAACAGACTTTGCGGGAATGGAACAAGGAAGAGATTAGCCCTGCCCAAATTCTGATGTTGGAGGGGATGGTAGAGTTGCTGTGCTCTTTCCAAGAGCAATTGAAGCGTTTAGAAGAGCAGCTAGAGGAAATTGCTTTGTCTCTACCTGAAGTAGAACTACTTCAATCCATCCCGGGAATCGGAGAAAAGTTGGCAGCGACAATTGTGGCAGAAGTAGGAAATGCCAGCCAATTTAACAGCCCCAAGCAACTTGTAGCTTTTGCGGGAATTGATCCAAGTGTATTCAGTTCTGGGAAATTCACAGCATCCAGCAACCGGATTACAAAGCGAGGCTCCAAACGGCTTCGTAGAGCATTGTATTTAGCAGTACAGTGTGGCCTGAGGAAAGGTGCCAATCCACGACTCAAGCAATACTATGACAAGAAAAAGAAAGAGGGCAAACCCTACAAGGTAGCCGTGATTGCTTGCGCCAACAAGCTTCTCCATCACATTTTTGCTATCCTGAGTAAGTGCCAGCCCTACAACGCTTCTTAACCAAAAAAATCCAACAACCTCTACGCCAAT
>NZ_JBNCMT010000081.1:0-789 GCF_049846925.1 Brevibacillus nigriterrae | reverse complement strand
GAGGTTTTTTGCTATACCCTAATTTAGTATACCAAGAAATTTATGAATTACCTAGAACAAAGGATTGACAAACATTAGCTGGTTTTCTTGAACACGAATGGTAAAGAATAAAAACTTTACTTCCTTAAATTTTTTATTCTTTCTGATACTATGACAAATGCAAAACAAAAGAGGCAGAATCTCCGCCTCTTTATTGTTGCTGATCATTATTTTCCACCTAATCCATACGTCGAATTCGCTACCTTAACCATCTCTTCTTCCGGCAGGTCGCCTGTCAAAGTGAACTCCACTCCGTCCAGTTCCCAAGTCAGCACTCGTCTTTGTCCGTTTGTATCCGTGAGTACACCGATTGTAAATCCGAGATCAATCGGCATACCTTGTTCATAGGAGACCGAAGCTTCTGTTGGACGAGATTCCATCAAACGATAGTTGTATGCTCCTTTATAATCAAGGACAACCACTTGCTCACCATTTCGTTTGATTGGTTCAATTCCGACTTGTGTGACACCTTCTGGAACATAGGTTGGTTCAATGACACCGAACTGACTGGAAGGTGGTTTCTTCACTATTCCGCCTCCAGCTATTGTTGGCACGGCTGTCAAGGCACTGGTCATGTTTCGGTCTTTGTCGAAGGCATCTTTATCGAAAGGAGGATCAAAAGTAAAGTCAGTGAAGGAAATTTCAACCATCGAATTCATATTGCTATCCATTATTTCAGCTTTGGTTGGCTTGAAATCTTCAGTTAACCAAATTTTTTGCTTGGTGAGAGAGCGGTTTCCACTATAATTC
>NZ_JBNCMT010000080.1:0-834 GCF_049846925.1 Brevibacillus nigriterrae | reverse complement strand
CAGGTCTTTGGTCTTGTCCTGAAACTCTTCAAACGTGTCCCCATCTGCTAGAGCATCCTCGATGGCTTGATAGACTTGGGCGACCATATGCGCTGAAGTTGCTAGAGCGGAAGAGAAGGCTTTCGCTTTACTCTCTGCTGCCAGCGCTTTGTATTCGTCTGGTGACATCGGTACACGCAGCCGCCAGTAGTCTATGGCTTCATCCATCGGTAGCAGCGTGATTTTTTCAAAGTCAGCCATCCTGATCCACCTCATCCAGCACAGCCTTGCGACCAAACAAGGAGGCTGCGAAGATAGATTGCTGAAGCGTGTCCTGAAGGGGATCAAACTCCATCTTTTCGATCAGCTCTTCAAGCTGCTGCTTGGCTTCTTGGAAACTACTACTTTTTGCAATTACTTGTTTGATGTTTTCTATCATCTGCCCAACGGGATCGTCAGCAGCTTTCACGGCCTCCTGAACAAACCGATCCACATTTGCCTGGGCCGGGTTCGTCCTGGGCGATTTGATAGAATCCCTTTCGGAGAATGAGAGAGTAGTCACCGGGCTTTGCTTTGGCGCTGTCAGAACGGCCTCGCCATCTTTCGGCTGCGGGATTCCAAACTTCTCGTAAACGTGGTTGGCCGGGAGCGCGACGCCCATGTCTTGCACCTTCTTGTATAGATCAGCCGCCGCCAACATGTCCTCTGGCGGTTCATAGTGGAATTTCAGCCAGGGCAGTAAATGGGTATCCCCAAAGTTGAAGAAGATCAGCGGCTTGAACAGATAACGCCGGAAGGTTTCCGCCAATCCCTTGCAATCTGCTTCCAGCAGGTCTTGACGTACCTCGCCATGCG
>NZ_JBNCMT010000079.1:0-1047 GCF_049846925.1 Brevibacillus nigriterrae | reverse complement strand
TGGCACTCCCAGGGCTGCTACTGTTTTGGTCGTACCATTTGCAAGTCCTGTTATTGCTGGCAAGCTCGCCACCGCTGTGATGTCCTTTGTCGCCACCACTTCTGCATCCACCGTTACGCTGATGCTCGCAGTTTTGTTTGTTGTATTAGTCACGTTGCTTGGCAGATTGGTTAATGTTCCTGCTATTGTGAATGTTTGCGCCGTCTTTGTTGCTGGGTTGTAGGTTGTACTCGCTACATCCCAATTCACGTCCACATTGATTTTACTGCTGTCATTTAAAGTTACTTCTACTTCCGCTGGCAATCCCAGGGCTGCTACTGTTTTGGTGGTACCATTTGCAAGTCCTGTTATCGCTGTTGGGTTTTTCACCGACAAGATATCCTTCGCCGGCTCCGCATCCACCGTCACACTGATACTTGCTGTTTTATTTGTTGTATTGGTGACATTGCTTGGCAGATTAGTTAATGTTCCTGTTACAGTAAACGTCTGCGCTGTCTTTGTCGCTGGATTATACGTTGTACTCGCAACATCCCAATTCACGTCCACATTGATTTTACTGCTATCGTCCAAGGTGACTTCTACTTGGGCTGGCACTCCCAGGGCTGCTACTGTTTTGGTCGTACCATTTGCAAGTCCTGTTATTGCTGGCAAGCTCGCCACCGCTGTGATGTCCTTTGTCGCCACCACCTCTGCATCCACCGTTACGCTGATGCTCGCAGTTTTGTTGGTTGTATTTGTCACGTTGCTTGGCAGATTGGTTAATGTTCCTGCTATTGTGAATGTTTGCGCCGTCTTTGTCGCTGGATTGTAGGTTGTACTCGCTACATCCCAATTCACGTCCACATTGATTTTACTACTATCGTCCAAGGTGACTTCTACTTCCGCTGGCAATCCCAGGGCTGCTACTGTTTTGGTCGTACCATTGGCTAGTCCGGTTTTTGCTGGCAGGCTCGCCACCGCTGTGATGTCCTTTGTCGCCACCACCTCTGCATCCACCGTTACGCTGATGCTCGCTGTTTTGTTGGTCGTATTTGTGACATTGCTTGG
>NZ_JBNCMT010000078.1:0-1162 GCF_049846925.1 Brevibacillus nigriterrae | reverse complement strand
TGAAGGTGCAAACCTTCCTTGTTCCTCAGTAGCTCAATGGTGGAGCAACCGGCTGTTAACCGGTAGGCTGGCGGTTCGAGTCCGTCCTGAGGAGCCATTATATGGAGAGTTACCCAAGAGGCCGAAGGGGACGGTTTGCTAAACCGTTAGTATGCGTAAGCGTAGCGAGGGTTCGAATCCCTCACTCTCCGCCATGTAATTCTTAAATCAAATATGGCGGTGTAGCTCAGCTGGCTAGAGCGCTCGGTTCATACCCGAAAGGTCGGGGGTTCGACTCCCTCCGCCGCTACCATTCTTGATTAAATGATACTATACATGCTTTGCGGTCGTGGTGGAATTGGCAGACACACCATCTTGAGGGGGTGGCGGGGCGACCCGTGCGAGTTCGAGTCTCGCCGACCGCACCATTACAACTATATGGCCCGTTGGTGAAGCGGTTTAACACAGCAGCCTTTCACGCTGTCATTCAGGGGTTCGAATCCCCTACGGGTCACCATAAAATAAATCCCCACAAAGTGAAGCAAATGCTTCGCAGATTATTCCAAGTACTTTGCGGGGGCTCCGAACTAAAAACCGAAACATTTAAAACACGGAGGCTTAGCTCAGCTGGGAGAGCATCTGCCTTACAAGCAGAGGGTCGGCGGTTCGATCCCGTCAGCCTCCACCATATAGTTTTTGGAGCTGTGGTGAAGTTGGAGTTCACGCCGGTCTGTCACACCGGAGGTCGCGGGTTCGAGTCCCGTCAGCTCCGCCATCTTTTCACTAAGAATGGCGGCAACAATTTGCAATATTATTTGGCTCGGTAGCTCAGTCGGTAGAGCAGAGGACTGAAAATCCTCGTGTCGGCGGTTCGATTCCGTCCCGAGCCACCATTAACTTCATAATTGAAATGTGCCGGTGTAGCTCAATTGGTAGAGCACCTGACTTGTAATCAGGGGGTTGTGGGTTCAAGTCCTATCGCCGGCACCATTCTTTTCACTAATTTTCAGATTTGGAAAATTGTTGGGATATAGCCAAGCGGTAAGGCAACGGACTTTGACTCCGTCATTCCTAGGTTCGAATCCTAGTATCCCAGCCATTTTATTTAGAGCCATTAGCTCAGTTGGTAGAGCATCTGACTTTTAATCAGAGGGTCGAAGGTTCGAGTCCTTCATGGCTCACC
>NZ_JBNCMT010000077.1:0-1184 GCF_049846925.1 Brevibacillus nigriterrae | reverse complement strand
GATCGCTGGCAAGCTCGCCACCGCTGTGATGTCCTTTGTCGTCACCGCTTCAGCATCCACCGTCACACTGATGCTCGCTGTTTTGCCGGTTGTATTGGTCACGTTGCTTGGCAAGGGGGTCAACGTTCCTTCTACGGTGAAGGTTTGCGCTGTCTTTTTCGTTGGATCGTAGGTTGTGCTTGCCACATCCCAACTTATGTCTACACTGATTTTGCTGCTGTCGTTTAAAGTGACTTCTACTTCCGTTGGTAATCCCAGGGCCGCCGCTGTTTTGCTCGTACCATTAGCTAGTCCGGTTATTGCTGGCAGGCTCGCCACCGCTGTGATGTCCTTCGTCGTCGCCGCTTCAGCATCCACCGTCACACTGATGCTCGCTGTTTTGCCGGTTGTATTGGTGACATTGCTTGGCAAGGGGGTCAATGTTCCTTCTACGGTGAAGGTTTGCGCTGTCTTTTTCGTTGGATCGTAGGTTGTGCTTGCCACATCCCAACTTATGTCTACACTGATTTTGCTGCTGTCGTTTAAAGTGACTTCTACTTCCGTTGGTAATCCCAGGGCCGCCGCTGTTTTGCTCGTACCATTAGCTAGTCCGGTTATTGCTGGCAGGCTCGCCACCGCTGTGATGTCCTTCGTCGTCGCCGCTTCAGCATCCACCGTCACACTGATGCTCGCTGTTTTGCCGGTTGTATTGGTGACATTGCTTGGCAAGGGGGTCAATGTTCCTTCTACGGTGAAGGTTTGCACTGTCTTTTTCGTTGGATCGTAGGTTGTACTTGCCACACCCCAACTTATGTCTACATTGATTTTGCTGCTGTCGTTTAAAGTGACTTCTACTTCCGTTGGTAATCCCAGGGCCGCCGCTGTTTTGCTCGTACCATTAGCTAGTCCGGTTATTGCTGGCAGGCTCGCCACCGCTGTGATGTCCTTCGTCGTCGCCGCTTCAGCATCCACCGTCACGCTGATGCTCGCAGTTTTGTTTGTTGTATTAGTCACGTTGCTTGGCAGATTGGTTAATGTTCCTGTTACAGTAAACGTCTGCGCTGTCTTTGTTGCTGGATTGTAGGTTGTACTCGCAACATCCCAACTCACGTCCACATTGATTTTACTGCTATCGTCCAAGGTGACTTCTACTTGGGCTGGCACTCCCAGGGCTGCTACTGTTTTGGTCGTACCATTTGCAAGTC
>NZ_JBNCMT010000076.1:0-1194 GCF_049846925.1 Brevibacillus nigriterrae | reverse complement strand
AATAAAGTTGAGCTGATTCTAAACTGCAAAACAATTCACTTGGCTAGTGTTTTGATTCACTATAAAACGCTTTATTGTTCAGTTTTCAAAGAGCATTTTGTTTATCTTATCGGTGGTTGTTACCGAATCAACTTTTATAATATAGCATGTTATCAAATTGAAAGTCAATATCTTTTTAGTAGAATTTCTTGGCAATAAGTTTATAGAAAAATAAAAAGTGGCATTTGCCACAAGAGTTAGTTGAAAAAATGCAAGCTTCAATAGCTACTTTGTATATATCCAAATACTCCTATTGATAATTTTTTAAAACGGCTTGAAGTTTCAAAGAGAGTGAAAGGTCCCCTTTTACTTTTAGTTTACCCATCATGAAAGCAGTGGTCGGATTAAGATCACCTTTAATTAACTTAACAAAATTTGAATCAGATAATATTAATGTGCATTTTGAATTTCCAAGAGCTTCTTTTTGATACTGAACAGTATTGTCTTGAAATTTTACTTGATACACTCCGCCTTGTTCCCCACTCAGATCAAATGTAAAAACTGCATTGAAACCTTGAATCCCAGCAGGATTATTGTTGATCTTTTCTGCCAATTCCGCCAATACTTGATCTACCATTTCGATTCCCTCCCCCAAATACAATAAAAGAGCTGAAACATTAGTTTCGCTCTATGAAGTAAGTATGTATGGCGTGCCCTGAGAGATTCGAACTCCCGACCTTTTGATTCGTAGTCAAACGCTCTATCCAGCTGAGCTAAGGGCACAAATATATGGAGCGGACGAAGGGTCTCGAACCCTCGACCTTCGCCTTGGCAAGGCGACGCTCTACCAATTGAGCTACGTCCGCAAATGGTGCCGGCGATAGGACTTGAACCCACAACCCCCTGATTACAAGTCAGGTGCTCTACCAATTGAGCTACACCGGCATTTATTTATTTAGTTACGCCATTTCGATGAAAGAGATGGCGGAGCTGACGGGACTCGTCTCTGCTGGCGTTGTCATCGCCGTTACTCTTCCCTGCGAGCCAGTATTCGTGGTACCCGAGTGTACCGAGGGTGAACCCGGCACGGGTGAGAGGCCCGTTACTACTTCAAAGAATGGCGGAGCTGACGGGACTCGAACCCGCGACCTCCGGTGTGACAGACCGGCGTGAACTCCAACTTCACCACAGCTCCATAAAGGTTTGCACCTTCAA
>NZ_JBNCMT010000075.1:0-1272 GCF_049846925.1 Brevibacillus nigriterrae | reverse complement strand
TGGTCAAGACCCCATTTAGTGGACATTGAAAAAAGCTCCTAAACCGCAAGCTGGCGTCGGTACTCAATCGGCGTCAGCTTCTTTAATTTTCTTTGTGGTCTCTCAAGATTGTAGAAATGAATGTATTCCTCAATTCTTCTTTGTGCCTCGTCAATTGTTCGTATATCATAAAGGTAGAGCCCTTCCGTTTTGAGATGCGAGAAGAAGCTCTCCATAGAGGCATTGTCATAACAATTGCCTCTGCGTGACATGCTGATTTGGGCGCCAACCTTTGGCAGCATGTCGTGGTATGCATGGGACGTGTACTGGAATCCCTGGTCGCTGTGAACGATCAGTCCAGACATGTCCTCTTTATTTTGAAAGGCTTTCTTAAATGTCTGCAGAACAAGATCATTATCATTACGCTGTGCTAGATGATACGCCACGATTTCGTTATTAAACAAATCCTTCACGGCAGAGAGGTATAACCATGTCTCGCCGATTCGATATTGGGTTACGTCAGTAACCCATTTTTGATTCGGTGTATCAGCATGAAAATTCCGTTGTAGCAAATTTTCTGTGACACGTGAGCCTACGGAAGAAGCATAGTTACAACGATGTTTACGCCGTATCCGGGAGCGAAGCCCCATCTCTTGCATGAGGCGTAGTACCTTCTTGTGGTTAATCCAAATATTGTGGTCTTGAAACAGAAAGAGTTGTACTTGACGATATCCATATTTCCCATCATATTTGCTATAAACCTTACGAATGAGTTCTTTAATTACACGGTCTTTGTCCTCTGAAGCCCGCTTTCTGTAAGCGTAGAATCCACTTCTAGAGACCTTAAATAATTTACAAAGCTCTGTTACCCTGTACCACGTAGTTAATTTCTCAATGGCTTCGTACTTCTCTTGGACACCTCCTGTATCCAGATTTTCAAACACTTTTTTAGCATCGAATTCTCCCTCTCCAGTTTTTGAAGATATCGATCTTTGTCTATGTATTCTTCACGACGACCCCTCTGATCTAATAAGCCGAACTCACCCAACTGCTTGAATTTCCTTATCCATATAGGGATTCGGCGTCTGTCAGGGATCCCTAGGTGTCCCATAATCTTTCGATTAGACCATCCTTCCTCTATATATAAACGAATAGCTTCCATCTTAATCTCATGACTATAATTCATAAATTTCTGTCCCATTTTGGCCATAACGAAAAACACCCCCTATAGTGTATCCATCGGATAAAAACACGTGGTGTTTTTCCAATGTCCACTATAAGGGGTGCACTTCA
>NZ_JBNCMT010000074.1:0-1390 GCF_049846925.1 Brevibacillus nigriterrae | reverse complement strand
TCGCGGATCAGCATGCCGCGGTGAATACGTTCCCGGGCCTTGTACACACCGCCCGTCACACCACGAGAGTTTGCAACACCCGAAGTCGGTGAGGTAACCGCAAGGAGCCAGCCGCCGAAGGTGGGGTAGATGATTGGGGTGAAGTCGTAACAAGGTATCCGTACCGGAAGGTGCGGATGGATCACCTCCTTTCTATGGAGAAATTCTTCATCTGATAGATGAAGAAACAGGCTAAGATTCTATCTAGTTTTTAGGGAATCATATCCCTAAAATGGGGCTGTAGCTCAGTTGGGAGAGCGCCTGCCTTGCAAGCAGGAGGTCATCGGTTCGATCCCGTTCAGCTCCACCAATTTTCCAACATTTATGTCTTGAATAGTATGTTGAAGACATAGTATATTGTAATACCCGTCTGGTGATGATGGCGGAGGGGACACACCCGTTCCCATACCGAACACGGCCGTTAAGCCCTCCAGCGCCGATGGTACTTGCTCCGCAGGGAGCCGGGAGAGTAGGACGTTGCCAGGCGGGCACCTTTTGGTGTCTTCTGACCGCTTGTGGTCAACAAAAAACGAGGAAGAGTGAAAAACGTCTCGACGTTTTTCATAAAACTTCAATTATGACCGTTTACGGTCAACAAAAAACGAAGTTTTTTGTTCTTTGAAAACTGGATAACGCAAGTAAAAGCTAAGGATTTTATTTACTGATGTAAGTTTTCATTAGTACTAATCAAATGCAAGGATTACATGCTAAATGCGCCACGTCCTGTGGCAACGCATGCATTAGCACGTCCTGTGCGTCGTGGTTAAGTTACTAAGGGCACACGGTGGATGCCTTGGCGCTAGGAGCCGAAGAAGGACGCAGCGAACTGCGATAAGCCTCGGGGAGCGGTAAGCACGCTTCGATCCGGGGATCTCCGAATGGGGCAACCCACCATCCGTAATGGGATGGTATCCGTTGGTGAATACATAGCCAACGAGAAGGCAGACCCGGTGAACTGAAACATCTAAGTAGCCGGAGGAAGAGAAAACAATAGTGATTCCGTCAGTAGCGGCGAGCGAACGCGGAAGAGCCTAAACCGTAAGGTTTACCTTACGGGGTTGTGGGGCGTCTCACATGGAGTTACAAAAGACACTTGTAGATGAACCGTTTGGGAAGACGGACCAAAGAGCGTGACAGTCGCGTAATCCAAACAAGTGTCTCTCCGAGACCCACCCCGAGTAGCACGGGACACGTGAAATCCCGTGTGAATCTGGCAGGACCATCTGCTAAGGCTAAATACTACCTAGCGACCGATAGTGAACCAGTACCGTGAGGGAAAGGTGAAAAGCACCCCGGGAGGGGAGTGAAATAGTACCTGAAACCGTGTGCTTACAAATAGTCGGAGCACTTT
>NZ_JBNCMT010000072.1:0-1507 GCF_049846925.1 Brevibacillus nigriterrae | reverse complement strand
AACTGCAAAACAATTCACTTGGCTAGTGTTTTGATTCACTATAAAACGCTTTATTGTTCAGTTTTCAAAGAGCATTTAGTTTATTCATCAACCTTCTCGTTTGAGAGGCAGGTTTATAATATACCATGTTAAATCTATTAATGCAACCTGTTTTTTTGGTGATTGAGTCATTTAAGCTTTAGACTTAAATTAAAACCTAAAACTCTCAACGAACAGGTTAACAATATATCACGTTACCAATCAATAATCAACAAGTAAAATATGGTAATAACTGAGTGGTGAAGTGGCGTTCCAGGAGAGAGTCGAACTCCCGACACACGGCTTAGAAGGCCGTTGCTCTATCCTGCTGAGCTACTGGAACAGGTATAATTGGAGGGAGTACCCGGATTTGAACCGGGGGATAAGGGTTTTGCAGACCCGTGCCTTACCACTTGGCTATACTCCCAATTTGGGGCGATCGATGGGACTTGAACCCACGAGTGCCGGAGCCACAATCCGGTGCGTTAACCCCTTCGCCACGACCGCCATAAAAAGCAGAATTACATATTTTTGGCAGGGGCAGTAGGAATCGAACCCACACCAAAGGTTTTGGAGACCTTCGTTCTACCTTTAAACTATGCCCCTATCATTACAATGGCGGAGAGTGAGGGATTCGAACCCTCGCTACACTTACGCATACTAACGGTTTAGCAAACCGTCCCCTTCGGCCTCTTGGGTAACTCTCCATATAAAAAAATGGAGCGGGTGATGGGAATCGAACCCACGCGACCAGCTTGGAAGGCTGGAGTTCTACCATTGAACTACACCCGCAAATATGGTGCCGAGGACCGGACTTGAACCGGTACGGGAGAAACTCCCGACAGATTTTAAGTCTGTTGCGTCTGCCTATTCCGCCACCCCGGCGTTATGAAATTAAAAAATGGTCGGGAAGACAGGATTCGAACCTGCGACCCCTTGGTCCCAAGCCAAGTACTCTACCAAGCTGAGCTACTTCCCGATTTGATAATGTTTTTTGCTCTGAGGTTCCCGCAAAGTATTCGGTGTAGCTTCGAAGACTTACGTAACTTTTTGGGGTGTATATGGCGTGCCCTGAGAGATTCGAACTCCCGACCTTTTGATTCGTAGTCAAACGCTCTATCCAGCTGAGCTAAGGGCACAAAAAAATGGAGCGGACGAAGGGTCTCGAACCCTCGACCTTCGCCTTGGCAAGGCGACGCTCTACCAATTGAGCTACGTCCGCATATTTGTTATGTTCCGGGGCCCCCCGAAAAGTATTTGGAATAGGCTTCGGAGCTGCTCTTCACTTTTTCGGGTGTATTTCATGGTGCGGGTGGAGGGACTTGAACCCCCACGGTCGCCCGCCAGATCCTAAGTCTGGTGCGTCTGCCAATTCCGCCACACCCGCATGTGGTGAGCCATGAAGGACTCGAACCTTCGACCCTCTGATTAAAAGTCAGATGCTCTACCAACTGAGCTAATGGCTCTCAAACTATAAAATGGTGGGGAG
>NZ_JBNCMT010000071.1:0-1931 GCF_049846925.1 Brevibacillus nigriterrae | reverse complement strand
TAAGACCCCTTATAGACGATAAGGTTGATAGGTTCGGTGTGGAAGTGCGGTAACGCATGGAGCTGACGAATACTAATCGGTCGAGGACTTATCCACGTAATTTTCATTAGCTATATTACTTGCGTATCTAGTTTTCAAAGAACAAACAAAAGCTCATGAATCTATCTTTCGAGATAGTATCATGAGCTTTTTGTTTGTAAAAAATTTTAGGTTTGAAAGTAAAAATAAAAAAACAACGTATATTTCCTCGGCAAGAGCATTAATAGACAATTAGCGACACAACATACAATTTGTTGTATTGTGGGACTTTTATTAGCTTCGAACTGTTTTTTACAATCTCTACTTCCGATAATCATCATTATAAGAACTAGTTGTATCAATGTAAGATCAACTATAAAATGAATTACAATATACTAATCAAATAAAGAACCATTACCATAATTAATGATAAATTTATGAAATCATTCAAAATAGGAAAAATTACTTTTTGGAGTGAAAACATTGAATAATAAATTAATAGGAATAGCTTTATCCGGTGGGGGATTTAGAGCATCGTTTTTTCATATTGGAGTATTAACTCAAATGGCAAGGCAGGGTATTCTAAAATATGTTGATGTTATTTCTACAGTGTCAGGTGGATCTATTATTGGTGCGTTTTACTATCTAAAATTGAAAAAAAAAATAGAAGATTCGTCAGATGTCCTATCCGACGAAGATTACATTCTATTAGTAAAAGAGATTGAGGAAGAGTTTTATAATTGTGTTAAAAAAAATATAAGAAAGCAAATTTACTTTTCCTGGGATTTAAATTTTAACTTTTCATCAAAACTTACTAAAAGGTTGAATGAAGATTTTTATTATCCATTACTCCTTGAAAAAAATATAAATATAAGTGCTTTAAAAATAAATCCTACAAAAAGTAATAACAAAGTACCTAAATTGATTATTAACGCATCTTGTTTGAATGATGGTAAGATAATGAAATTTATTATTAGTGATAAAGATGAAGAGCTAATCATTGACACGAACATTGGTGAGGCGGTTGCTGCATCTGCTTGTGTCCCGGGGTTATTTAATCCAGTTACTATTAACACGGGAACAAGAACAATTTCCTTGGTTGATGGTGGGGTTCTTGATAACTTAGGTATTGAATCTCTTATCGAAGAGAATTGTACTGAATATATGATTAGTGATGGATCCGGATACTTTTGGAATGATAGTAATCCTTCTAGCCTACTACACAAAGTTATTAATAGAACACAAGATGTTTTTATGAATAATAACTATCTTAACTCTTTATCGAAAATATCTACAACTAATTATTATCATGTATACCTTAGATTAAATTTAACTAGTACAGAGCAATTTCTCCCAAGTTTTTATAAATTTGATTTTGAACAAACGGAAAGCACTATTAATAATAACATTAATAACGAAGTGCAGCATTTATTATCTGAAATAAGAACAGACTTAGATTGTTTTTCAGAAATTGAAGCCCGCTCATTAATGTTGTCTGGATTCTTACTGAGTAATGAATTAATTCAAAAATCTAGTTTATCAAAAAGGGTAACTTGTTTTGATCATTATGAACATGAATTTTCCTTTATGTCGCTTAAAGAAGACATTAAGAATCCAAATGATAATTATCTTAGAAAGCTTTATATTGGTGGTTTTCGCTTTTTTAAAATTTCACTATTGTTGTTTACATACATTTTTAAGTTCATTAGATTATTTATTCTATTAACACAAGAATTTATTGAGATGATTAAGTACGTAAGTAGTATTAATTTCAAAGCCAAAAGAAATAGTTATTTTATTCTTTTTGTGTCCTTCTTTTGTGAATGCTAATCTAATTCTTGACCACCTTGTGGTATAACGCTCATAAAAAAGTTGACCACCTGAGCACCTCTTTCCTGTATCTTGGAGTTGTC
>NZ_JBNCMT010000070.1:0-2371 GCF_049846925.1 Brevibacillus nigriterrae | reverse complement strand
TGTGAATGTCAACCAAAAAGTTGACCACCGTGCTCATCAAAAAATTGACCACCATGGCAAAATATAACCACCCGCTGGGTGGGTAACTTTTTCATGATCACGAGTGTTTAAGACTCTGCTTAAACCGGTAGCTGTCACCGTTCATCGGAAAAACATGTGACCGATGTGTAAGTCTATCAACTAGAGCAGCGGTCATTTGTTCATCTTTAAATACTTGTGTCCAATTAGCAAAGTCTAAGTTACTGGTGAGGATCATACTCCCTTTCTCATAGCGTGCAGAACAAAACTGGAAAAGAAGCTCAGCGCCTGATTTGCTTAGGGGGACAAATCCCACCTCATCAAGAATAACAACATCTACTTTCATCCACTGCTTCTCTAACTGAAGCAATCTCTTCTCAGTTTGTGCTTCCATTAGCTCGTTGCATATTCTAGCGGCTGTCCAAAACTGAACGGTAAAACCATGACGACAAGCCTCCATCCCTAGCGCAATCGAAAGATGCGTCTTTCCTGTCCCTGAGTTCCCAATAAAAATGACATTCTCAGCTTTTTCAATATACTCACAGCGAGCAAGTTGGAGAATCTTTGGTTTATTCAGTGAAGGAATACAAGAAAAATCGTACTGATCGAAGGTTTTCGTACTAGGAAACTTGGCTTGCTTAATTCTCAAAGCGATCTGATTAGCATCACGTTGCATAACTTCCTGTTCAAAAAGAGCGAGAAGGAAATCCTCGTAAGGGATTTGGCGTTCCAATGCATCGTGAGCTATTTCCTTATAGCACTTCTTAATGGCGGGTAGACGAAGGCGTTTGGCATAGGTTTCAAGCAAAAATGAGGTACTCAATGAACCACACTCCTTCTATGTAACAAGTCGTTATATTGTTTTAGGTTCGGCGCTTGTACTTGAATCATTGGTACATGAGTATTCTTAGCCAGTGAAAGTCGAGGAATTCGATGTTCTGGTAACGTCCGTTGATAAAGCATTTGCCTTACGGCATCATACTGAAACAATCCCTTTTCACAGCATTCTCGTAGAGTCTCTTCTACTAGAGAAGGATTAAACTCCCGGTGTAATAAGAGGACTCGAACAAACTCTTTCAATCCATTAGGTCGATGTTTGCACTTATCCAAAAACTGTTGATAGATGAATGGCAATTGAGCCTGACGTAATGGTCGGGCGTATGGAACAGCTCCTGGGCGAATGAGAAGAAGATCGAGGTAGTGGTCATAGTTCAAAATCTCTTTTCCCTTCTCAAAGCAACGTTTATGTGTAGTCACTAGTTCTCCCTTATGATAGATCGCAAGATCATCAGCGTAGACTCGGCAAGATAGTTCGGCAGAAGCGTGTGAAACAGGAACAGAATAAGCATTCTGTTCAAATGTGATCATTGAAAGTGAATTGCTCTTAAGTGATACCTCGCGGTAGCATTCCAAAGAACGAGAAGGCAATGGTAGCATCTGATCTTTCTCCTGCAAGAATGCTTCTCCTACAGTCATAGAGGAACGAGGAACCTTTTGGTTCTCGTATGCCATACATTTTTCAATTAGCCATTGATTCAATTCGTCTAAGGATGATACAGAGGGTATTGGAGTAAAGAACTGTTGTTTTGTGTACCTCACAAGGTTTTCAACTTGCCCTTTTTGGTTTCCCTTTGCTGGTTCACAGAAGTGGCTTTCAAAAAGGTAGTGTGCACGCAACTGAGTAAACCGTTCTTGTTCTTCTCGGTTCTTCCCTTCGAGAATTTTTTTAACGGCGGTCTTTAGATTGTCGTAGGTGATGGTCTGAGGAACTGCTCCAAAAAACTCAAAGGCATCAACATGACCTTGCAAGAGAGCCTCCGTCTTCTGATGAAAGAATGTTTTGACAAAGATCTTCCGACTATACGTACAACGTAAACAAAACACTTGAACCGTGATCTGCTTTCCAAGCAGGATAACATCCACTTCGCCCCAGTCAAACTGAGCGAACTTCCCAGGAGGGAATTCAAGGGGAACAAACGCTTTTGGTGGACAGACTCGCAGCTCTCTAACATAGCGACGAACGGTAGATTCACCGCCGGTGAAATCATATTCCTCTACAAGTCTTTGATAGATACGTTTTGCAGTATGACGCTGCTTTGGCGGGGCTTGTTCATCTTGGTGCAGCCATTCCAAGATTATGGGTTTAACGGAGTCTATAACAGGGCGAGGCTTTGATTTGGAAAGCTTGTACACTGGAATTTCAGTTGAAGTAAGCGCCTTTCGAATCACTTGTCTTGAATATCCACTCTCTCTTGAGATTTGTCGGATGGGTTTGCCTAGCACGAAGTGCTGTTTCCTGATAAACTCATAATTAGCCATCTGAAGCATATTCCTTTCCTCCTATATCTTGTTG
>NZ_JBNCMT010000069.1:0-2507 GCF_049846925.1 Brevibacillus nigriterrae | reverse complement strand
CATTCGCTGGACGTGTGACTGTTCCATCCGTTCCTACTGCTGCATTGTCGGATCCCCAGCCTACCGTTGTTCCATTGATTCCTGTCGTCGGCAAGGTTAAATTGCCTGTTACATTATTCAAGGCACTGTTGCCATTTAGCAGGTCTGCATCGTCTAAATCCGCTTTTGCCCCTGCCACCGCTTGGGCGTCTGTCATTTCTTGCTCTTTTACGGTTACTGTGAATGTTTTGGTATCTTGGGTTCCATTTTTGCTAATCGTTGCTGTCAAGGTTACGGTTGCGTCACCGGATCCATTCGCTGGACGAGTGACTGTTCCATCCGTTCCTACTGCTGCATTGTCGGATCCCCAGCCTACCGTTGTTCCATTGATTCCTGTCGTCGGCAAGGTTACATTGCCTGTTACATTATTTAAGGCACTGTTGCCGTTTAGCAGATCCGCATCGTCTAAATCCGCTTTTGCCCCTGCCACGGCTTGGGCGTCTGTCATTTCTTGCTCTTTTACGGTTACCGTAAATGTCTTGGTATCCTGGGTTCCATTTTTGCTAATCGTTGCTGTCAAGGTTACCGTTGCGTCACCGGATCCATTCGCTGGACGTGTGACTGTTCCATCCGTTCCTACTGCTGCATTGTCGGATCCCCAGCCTACCGTTGTTCCATTAATTCCTGTCGTCGGCAAGGTTACATTGCCTGTTACATTATTCAAGGCACTGTTGCCATTTAGCAGGTCTGCATCGTCTAAATCCGCTTTTGCTCCGGCTACGGCTTGGGCGTCTGTCATTTCTTGCTCTTTTACGGTTACTGTGAATGTCTTGGTATCTTGGGTTCCATTTTTACTAATCGTTGCTGTCAGCGTTACGGTTGCGTCACCGGATCCATTCGCTGGACGAGTGACTGTTCCATCCGTTCCTACTGCTGCATTGTCGGATCCCCAGCCTACCGTTGTTCCATTGATTCCTGTGATTGGCAAGGTTAAGTTCCCTGTCACATTATTCAAGGCACTGTTGCCATTCAATAGATCCGCGTCATCCAAGTCTGCTTTTGCCCCTGCCACAGCTTGAGCGTCTGTCATTTCTTGCTCTTTTACGGTTACCGTGAATGTTTTGGTATCCTGGGTTCCATTTTTGCTAATGGTTGCTGTCAAGGTTACGGTTGCGTCACCAGATCCATTTGCTGGACGTGTGACTGTTCCATCTGTTCCTACTGCTGCATTGTCGGATCCCCACCCTACCGTTGTTCCATTGATTCCTGTTGTCGGCAGTGTTAAATTGCCTGTTATATTATTTAAGGCACTGTTGCCATTTAGTAGATCCGCATCGTCTAAATCCGCTTTTGCCCCTGCCACCGCTTGGGCGTCTGTCATTTCTTGCTCTTTTACGGTTACTGTGAATGTTTTGGTATCTTGGGTTCCATTTTTGCTAATCGTTGCTGTCAAGGTTACGGTTGCGTCACCGGATCCATTCGCTGGACGAGTGACTGTTCCATCCGTTCCTACTGCTGCATTGTCGGATCCCCAGCCTACCGTTGTTCCATTGATTCCTGTCGTCGGCAAGGTTACATTGCCTGTTACATTATTTAAGGCACTGTTGCCGTTTAGCAGATCCGCATCGTCTAAATCCGCTTTTGCCCCTGCCACGGCTTGGGCGTCTGTCATTTCTTGCTCTTTTACGGTTACCGTAAATGTCTTGGTATCCTGGGTTCCATTTTTGCTAATCGTTGCTGTCAAGGTTACCGTTGCGTCACCGGATCCATTCGCTGGACGAGTGACTGTTCCATCCGTTCCTACTGCTGCATTGTCGGATCCCCAGCCTACCGTTGTTCCATTGATTCCTGTCGTCGGCAAGGTTACATTGCCTGTTACATTATTCAAGGCACTGTTGCCATTTAGCAGGTCTGCATCGTCTAAATCCGCTTTTGCTCCGGCTACGGCTTGGGCGTCTGTCATTTCTTGCTCTTTTACGGTTACCGTGAATGTTTTGGTATCCTGGGTTCCGTTCTTGCTAATGGTTGCTGTCAAGGTTACCGTTGCGTCACCTGATCCATTCGCTGGACGAATTACGCTTCCATCCGTTCCTACTGCTGCATTGTCGGATCCCCAGCCTACCGTTGTTCCATTGATTCCTGTGATTGGCAAAGTTAAGTTCCCTGTTACATTATTCAAGGCACTGTTGCCATTTAATAGATCTGCGTCATCCAAGTCTGCTTTTGCCCCTGCCACCGCTTGGGCGTCTGTCATTTCTTGCTCTTTTACGGTTACCGTGAATGTCTTGGTATCTTGTGTTCCATTTTTACTAATGGTTGCTGTCAAGGTTACGGTTGCATCACCAGATCCATTCGCTGGACGAGTGACTGTTCCATCCGTTCCTACTGCTGCATTGTCGGATCCCCAGCCTACCGTTGTTCCATTGATTCCTGTCGTCGGCAAGGTTACATTGCCTGTTACATTATTCAAGGCACTGTTGCCATTTAGCAGGTCTGCATCGTCTAAATCCGCTTTTGCTCCGGCTACA
>NZ_JBNCMT010000068.1:0-3057 GCF_049846925.1 Brevibacillus nigriterrae | reverse complement strand
CTACGCTCGAATACTCTCTATAACTATACTGTAAAGGTATGGGACCAAGCTGACTTACCAAGCCACGACAGCCCATCCCAGTATTTTGAAATTGTGCAAGCACCTAACGCCCCTATCGACCTAAATCCAGCTGGTCCAAGCACAAACCCAGTGAAAGTACCGACTTTAACACCGACCATTACCTGGAGATTCACCGACCCTGATGGGGACAGGCAAGGCGCCTATCAGGTCATTATTAGGGAAGGCGCAGTTGAAGTAGACAACAGCGGGAAAGTCACCAACAGCACATCTTCTTACACAGTGCCAGCTAATAAACTGCGATCGAATACGATCTATAATTATACGGTCAAAGTATGGGATCAAACAGACGAAGCAAGCCGTGACAGCGCAGCTTGGTATTTTCAAACAAGGCAAGCACCTAACGCCCCTGTCGACCTAAATCCAGCTGGTCCAAGCACAAATCCAGTGAAAGTACCGACTTTAACACCGACCATTACCTGGAGATTTACCGACCCTGATGGAGACAGGCAAGGCGCCTATCAGGTCATTATTAGGGAAGGCGCAGTTGAAGTAGACAACAGTGGGAAAATCACCAACAGCACATCTTCCTACACAGTGCCAGCTAATAAACTGCGATCGAATACGACCTATAATTATACTGTAAAGGTATGGGACCAAACAGGCGAAGTAAGCCAGGACAGCGCAGCTTGGTATTTTCAAACAAGGAAAGCCCCTACGGCAGAGCCGAAATACCCATTGGGTCCAAGCGCAAATCCTGTTAGCGTACCTACTTTAACACCTACAATTAAATGGAGATACATTGATCTGGAAGGACTCGCACAGGAAAAGTTCCAAGTGAAGATTTATAACGCTGAAGATGATCACATCGTGCATGACACTGGGGAGATTCTTTCAGATAGCGATGATTTTGATTATGTTGTACCGGCTGGAAAGTTAACTGCGGGGAAAACATACTACTGGACTATACAAGTATGGAATATCAATACAAATAGTGATGTAACTGAACCCCAATATTTTAAAACATCGTAATCACCTATGGCTACGCCGACTAACTCGTTCGACAAGTGAGTTACCTGAAAGGCAATAACAAAACGGTATTTAAACTGCCTAAAAATCAACGAAGTTAGCAAGGGGAGCTCCGGCTCCCTTTTGCTTTTGCCCTAAGGGACAAAATTCGTATCGCTATAGAATTGATCTCTAATATGGAAGAAAGAATCAACCAGATTCACGTTGCGCTGGATAAGCCATAGTGATCACTTCAACGATAAAAGGAATAGCATTGAGAAAACCGTGAAAGGATAACTATGATATGGGATTACTGCAATAGAACTGAAAAACCTTGAGAAAAGGGACATTGAGCAAAAGATCGGCAAACAAGGCGATCGAACCACATGACAAGAATTAACGAGGCTTTAAAATTTCTAGAAAGGAATATTGCGATATGGGTGTATTATTAGTAGGAAAAGCAGGGCCACCCGATTTTGAGATTAGAGGTGGTGGGGGCGTTGCTGTACTGAAAGATTGTATTATTACGTACAATAGTTACGAAGCACATACCAGTATTGTCCATCAGTGGGACGTAATAAGAAAAAGTGATTTTTCGCATATAAAACGGATACCATATTCTAATCTTACACCGAACTTACCTCAAACATACCAGGCTCTGATAGGGATAACGGGAGACCCCTATTCTAATCGTTTCTTTTATGTTGGGAATAACGGTTATGTTTGTACCGCTGTCTATGCTATGGCCGAAAATACAATTAGTGGCCATACGCAACTATGGCTTTTATCAGAAGTTGTAGGCCCTTTTGATGCTACTAAACCGCTAGATTATCCGTTTCTTATAGGTGCTCTCGGGGATACCCTTTATGTACTAAATATTGTAACCGATAGTAAAATTTTTTCTTTGTACAAACGGAAAATAGGTGAAACAGCCTGGACAATCGTTTTTGAAAACGCCACCCTAGCACTAACTGATGTAGTAAGACTTGGAAGAGAAGGTGGAGGGATGGGGGTAACAGGATCTACTATTATTCTCGCCCCAAAATGTTATCCTTATATCGCCAAAAACATATATGTTGTGTCCATAAGCAATACACCATCAATCGTAGCTGCATTAAAAAATTCCACTGCGAACCCTTCAAACTGCGGAGTAGACGATAGTGGATATCTATACGCAAATTCCTGGTTTTTAGAAGGATTACATAAATTTAGGATGGATAGCTCGCCAAACTATTTCCAAGCTAACAGACCCCCTATCGCCCCCAGCAACCTGAGCCCAGCTGGTCCAAGTTCATCACCAACTAAAGTGACTACTTTAACACCTACCATTAGCTGGAGATTTACTGACCCTGACCCTGCGGACACGCAAAGCGCCTATCAGGTCATTATTAAGGAAGGCACACGTGTAGTAAAAAACAGCGGGAAGGTACAATCCGGTACATACTCTTATGAAGTACCAGCTAATACACTACAATCGAATACAACCTACCACTATACTGTAAAGATATGGGACCAAGCAAACGCAGAAAGCTCCGACAGCGTAGACCAATATTTTAAAACAACTCAAGCACCTACGGCTACTCCGACTAGCCCAACGGGTACAAGTGGATCACCTGCAAGGGCAAACGTAACTCCCAGGCTCAACTGGACATATACCGATTACGAAGGACACGCACAGGAAGCATTCCTTGTGAAGATTTATAACGCTGCAACTGCAGCCATGGTGAATTACCCTACAATATATAGTTCAGCACGAACTTTTTATGACGTACCAGCTGGAATGTTAACTGCGGGCACAAAATACTACTGGACTGTACAAGTAGTAGATAGCACCTCAATGTGGAGTGCCGTAACTGCACCTCAATATTTTATAACAAATCAAGCGCCTAGCGCCCCCAACGATCTAGATCCAACCGGTACAAGTGCATCACCAACTCCAGTGCCTACTTTAACACCGACCATTACCTGGAGATTCACCGACCCTGATGGGGACAGGCAAAGCGCCTATCAAATCATTATTAGGGAAGGCGC
>NZ_JBNCMT010000067.1:0-3070 GCF_049846925.1 Brevibacillus nigriterrae | reverse complement strand
GTCCTCATCCCACTCTCCAGCAATCATGTAGGCAGTGGAGATGACCGTATTTTCCGTAGGGCCGTATCCGTTGACGACGGTGATATCTTTGTATTTCTTTACCAGTCTGCTTACCTGTTTGCTCGAAATGATGTCCCCTCCGGCAATGACGTAGCGGATATTTTGGAACGCCTCGATTCGCTCCTGGCTTAACTGGTTGAACAGCGTCGTAGGCAATACCGTCAGGGTGATCCGATTCTCCAGCATGTACTGTTCCAAGGAGTGGAAATTCATTGTGATCTCATCATCTTCCATATGCAAAGGAATGCCGATTAGCAGTGCGATCCACGTGGGAAGTACGGCAGCATCGAAGGATAACGAGCCTGCCTGAAGGAATCGGTCGTCTTCTTGCACATCGATATAGTTTGTATTTTTCGCATTCTTGATGACGGATCGATGAGTGATACATACGCCTTTCGGATTTCCAGTTGTCCCCGAGGTATAAATCACGTAGGCCAAGTCCTCTGGCTGATTGATAAGTTCCAGATTCTCTTTGCTCTCAATAGATGCAGCTTCCCCGTCCAAATCGATGAGTTCAGCCCGGATTCCTTCCAGATTCAAGCGAGTTGTCCAGATTTGTTTTCCCAATAGAACGGTACTTCTGCTGTCCTCCAACATATATCTGATCCTTGCTTCCGGATAATCTTTATCGATGGGTAAATAGGCCCCGCCAGCTTTGATCACTGCAAGCATGGCTACGATGGTCTCTACGCTTTTATCGCAGAGAATGGATGCAATACTGTCCCTGGTAATTCCCTTCTTCCTTAACAGGCGGGCAAGCTGATTGGCTCTTTCGTTCAAATCCCTGTAACCAAGTGCCACCCCGCTTGATACCACCGCCGCCTTATCTCCAGCACGGCCCGCTGTTTCCTCAAAGATTTCGTTGATCGTTTTATATCTTGGATAGGCTCTGATGGTATCGTTGAACCGGTTGAGAATCAAATGCTGTTCATCCTGATCCACGAGTTCAATATCTGCGATTCTCTCTTCCGGTTGTTTTGCTATTTTCTCAAATATGTACTGCAACTGTTTTCCGAACTTCCCGATAAAAGATTCCTCGTAGACGTTCTGGTTGTACATCAACGCAAACGACAGTTTATCTTCGAACATAAAGACGATATTCAGATCATAGCTTGTCTGTTCCCGTCCTTTTATCCGTTCTGCTGTAAACACTGGCTTCCGATCAGATGCTTGTTGTTCTGGATAATTTTCAAAAACCATCAGCGTCTGAAACAGATTTTGCTTTAAGGCCGTAAGCTTTTGAAATTCCGCCAAGGGTAGATATTCGTAGGGCATCGCTGCATTGTTCGCTGCTTGTGCTTTCGCAAGTAACTCTTTGATCGGTTGATCTGCCTCTGATTTTATCCGGATCGGGATGGTATTGATAAACATGCCGACCATTGATTCAACTTCAGCAATGGCTGCCGGCCGGCCTGATACAACTGCTCCAAAGACAACATCACTGGTGTTGGAATACTTTTGCAAAAGTATTGCCCAAGCTGTCTGGCATAACGTATTGAGCGTAACTCCGCATTGTTTTGATATTTGAAGTAGCCTGTTGCTCATGTCATTGCCCAATTCGATTTCCAGAAGTCCCTCTTTATACCCGGGAGCTTCTATCTTTCTGGCGGGCAAAATGATTTCTTCGCAATAGTCTTCCAGATGCTTCTTCCAGTAGAAAAGTCCCTCATCTCTGTCCTGTGTTTCCAACCACTGAATATACTTTTCATAGTCATACTCCGCTCGGATCGGGCTGATCTCTTGATTTGCCAAGGCTTCGTATAATTGGAACAAGTCATTTCGCACAAATGTATTTGACCAACCGTCAATGATGATATGGTGGCATGAAACAACTAGTCTGTACTCCTCTTCTTTCAGCCTGACCAGATGTAACTTAAAGAGTCTGTCCCGACTCAACTCAAACCCCTTGGTGACGATTTGTTTGCTGTATCTTTGGTAAGCCTCTTCTTGATCCGCTTCTTGACTGAAATCCTCGTATTCCACAGCTGCTTCTCTATTTGCGATAACAATCTGAGCCGGATGCTTCCAGTGATCAAGGATGATGGTATTTAAAATCAGGTGCTTTTCACATAACGCTTGATAGGCTTGATTGAGTAATTGTAGTTGAATATTGCCTTTCACCTTGAACTCTGATTGCAATACATAGGCAGTGGTATCTTTTTCCTGCAGGTAGGTAAAGAGCATGCCTTCTTGCATCGGTGTGAGCTTGTTGATTTTTGCTGCGACGGCGTTTTCCCCGATGTGTTCACTTACATAGGCCTTGATCTCTTCCAGATCTTCCAGCGTGTAGTCGTTTACCCCGTAGTCGGAAGGAGTTTGTTCTGTTTCTTGTTTTCCTGCGCAGTGCTGAATCGTCTTTTGCAGCATCTCTTCATAAATCGCCATAAAGTGATCCATGGTCTGCTCTTTAAACTCTTTTTCATGGAAATCCACCATGATACAGAGCTGGTTATGCTTAATCATGGAATTGATCTGGATGCTGTTCCATGCTGGAAGATCCGGGCTTGCATTGTTTCCGGTGGACAGATGGGAATAGGTGATTCGTTCATCGGTCATATCCTGGTCAAACTGTCCCAGATAGTTGAAGCTGATGTCTGCCTTGATCTTGAGGTCGGCACTGTTTCTATCGGTCAACTGCGTCAGCATTCCATAGCCAATGCCTTTGTTTGGAACCTTCCGCAGGTATTCTTTGGTTCGCTTGATGACCATGCCGATCTCCCGGTCCTTCATGTTCAGGATCACCGGATAGCAGCTGGTAAACCACCCCACTGTCCTTGTCGTATCCACGCCATCCACAATCTCTTCTCTGCCGTGCCCTTCGAGGGCAATCGCTATTTTCTCTGCTCCGCACCACTCTTTGACTGCCAAGCCCAGCGCAGATAGCAGGATGTCATTGATCTCTGTGTTATAGGCCCGATTGGTTTCTTTCAGCAGCTTGGTCGTAGCTTCCTGACTCAAGGTAATGGTTCTGGTTGTCATGTCTTTCCAGACCGCTTTCGTCGGCTCCCCA
>NZ_JBNCMT010000066.1:0-3602 GCF_049846925.1 Brevibacillus nigriterrae | reverse complement strand
TGGAATCATTACCAACTACCCCTCTCGTGCCAGAAGGCTGTTAAAGAAAAAGTAAAAGGAACCCAGCGTACATGCGTTGGGTTCCTTGGCTTTTATTAAGGCATAGTGCTCACAACCGAATAAGGTGTCCAGAGCCTTCCCTGCCATGTATTTCTTTGTTTCAGTTCGGCGTCAATTCCATTGAGCACTTCCCATTTTTTGCGGCTCCACATCGGACCAATCAAAATATCTGGAGGTCCGTCACCCGTAATACGATGGACAATCATCTCAGGCGGAAGAATTTCCAATGTATCTACAACCAGCTTGGTGTACTCGTCCTGGGTCATAAACTCAAGTAAGCCTTCTTCATACTGCTTCACCATTGGCGTCTTCTTCAACAAGTGCAGTAGATGAATTTTGATGCCCTGCACATCGAGTTTAGCAACTGCTTTGGCGGTCTCCATCATATCATCATACGTTTCAAGCGGCAAGCCGTAGATAATGTGTGAGCAGACTCGAATATTATGCTTTCTCAGCTTTTCTACTCCATCCAGATACGTCTGATAATCATGACCACGATTAATAAGCAGGGATGTGCGTTCGTGCACCGTTTGCAGGCCTAGTTCAACCCACAAATACGTCCGCTCATTCAGTTCAGCAAGATACTCCACAACATCGTCTGGCAAGCAATCAGGACGAGTGGCAATCGATAGCCCTACCACATCCTCCTGCTGCAAAATAAGTTCAAACATTTCACGAAGTTCTTCAACAGGTGCATAAGTGTTGCTGAAGGCTTGAAAAAAGCCAATGTACTTGGCTGATGGCCATTTCTCATGCATTCTTTCTTTTACATCGTGGAACTGCTTCTCCAGCTCCATTCGACGGTCGCCTGCGAAGTCTCCTGATCCCCGAGCGCTGCAGAAGGTACACCCGCCAATGGCAGCCGTACCATCCCGATTCGGGCAAGTAAACCCTCCATCAAGTGGAACTTTGAAGATTTTTTCGTTGAAGACACTGCGCAAATGAAAATTCCATGTATGGTAACGCTTATCTCCCCACAACAATGGTGTATTGTCAGTGGAGTACGGCGTAATTGATTTCGTCATGGTGTTCTCCTTTCTGGCCTTGCTCATCTTGTAAGTATATCAAAAAAATTGTCCATTGGCCTGTTTGAAAAAGAAAAGGAACTAGCTAGTAGTTCCTTTCGAAAGCGGTGTTCAATTATTGCATTTCTTCTAAACGAATTGCTCGTGTATGCGAGGTATGACTCCACACCTGATTTTTTTTCGTGAAAAATGCATAGAAAAAGATGGGAAGCCACGTCAAGAAGAATATGGGTAACAACAGTAACCCTAGGTACCCTTTTAACGGAACCTTTTCTAAATACAGCGCAAGCACCGGCAACAAATAGAACAAACCGGTAGTCGTATAGATTAACCAGGACGGCAGGATCGATGCGATAGGCAGTGCATCTACGTCAAGCAAGCGACTGAGGAATAGTACGGACATCATGGTTACCATGAGTACATACATAGGCTGGAACAAATAGAAAGCAGCGTCCAGCATTCCCACCTTCATGCGTTTGACACCGTTAAAGAGCACAGACCCGATGTAACGGCCAGCTACATCATAGTGACCCTGCATCCAACGTAAACGTTGACGCATGGAAGATTTCAGATCCAATGGCTTTTCATCATACACCTTTGTATCATGTGCCCAAGTCGGGTAAATCCCCCGTTCGATACAGCGAGTCGCGAATTCAAGGTCCTCTGTCAGGCTTGTAGCACCCCAGCCCATCTCTTTTAAGAGATCACTCTCAATACAGAGCCCTGTACCACCCAATGTATTAGGAAGGCCCAGGTTATGGCGCGCCAATTGCCACATGCGATTGGTAAACCAGTACGTTACAGCATAAGACAACGTAATCCAGGAATCAAACGGATTTTTCGAATCAAGATAACCTTGGATAACCTTCGCCCCTTTGCACAAACGATCGTTCATGACAGTCAGGAAGTTTTTCTCCACCAAGTTATCCGCATCAAACATGACGACAGCATCATATTGCTTCTCCATCGCCCACAATTTCTCAAGCATCCATTCAATGCCGAAGCCTTTTCCACGTTTGCTTGAGTCAAAACGTTCACAAGCATAAGCGCCGTGCTCTCTCACGATCTCTGCCGTATTATCCGTACAGTTGTCACAGATCACGAAGATATCGTACATTTCTCGTGGATAATCCAGCTTTTTTAGATTTTCTATTAGCGGAGCAATAACAGCACTCTCGTTGTGAGCCGCAACCAGAACGGCAAATGTTTTCTCTGGTTTGCTGGTTACTGTTTCGTTTTTGCGGAACAGACCACCACAGGAAACCAACGTTTGATAGGTACTAATGACCCCAACCGTTGTACTGAAACCGATGAATAACCCCTCAATCAAACCCTTTAATACACTCATTGTTTCTTCTCCTCGACCTATTCCGCCCTGAGGTGGATAGGTATTGTTATACAGCTTTTTTCTTTTTCTTTTTATCTATTCACTATTTGGGAGTTTACACGAATCATACTGACCCTGCAATCAGTCAAAAGTGGTGAAAATGTAAAAATTTCTTCATTTTTTCCATTTGCTTGCATATTTTTGCGTTCACTCGTAAGTATACTCGTTCTATTTAAAATATTATTTGTCTGTCCCTAACACCATTCCCACGATTGAACATTCCTATACGAAGAATTACAAGCAGAAAAAAAAGCCTTCCACTCTACAAAGGCTCGAGATTCACGATTCACGGGTATCGAACGAGAGAGTAAGCCTCTATATATCAGCTTTCTCTTGCCCCTAGTTTATATCACCACGAAGCAACTAAAAAGTCAAGTAAAATCGTTAATTTGCACGGTCAAAACAATCATACGCACAAAAAAAAGCTTCTACAGAAGCCTTATCGACAAAATACATTCTTTTTCGAGAAAAAACGTGGCGTCCCAGGAGAGATTCGAACTCCCGACACACGGCTTAGAAGGCCGTTGCTCTATCCAACTGAGCTACTGGGACGCAATCTGTGGAGGGAGTACCCGGATTTGAACCGGGGGTGAAGGTTTTGCAGACCCGTGCCTTACCACTTGGCTATACTCCCATAATAATGGGGCGATCGATGGGACTTGAACCCACGAGTGCCGGAGCCACAATCCGGTGCGTTAACCCCTTCGCCACGACCGCCGCAATATAAAGTTAATGGCAGGGGCAGTAGGAATTGAACCCACACCAAAGGTTTTGGAGACCTTCGTTCTACCTTTAAACTATGCCCCTATGGTAGCGGCGGAGGGAGTCGAACCCCCGACCTTTCGGGTATGAACCGAGCGCTCTAGCCAGCTGAGCTACACCGCCATAGATGACTATATTTACAAAAAAATAAGTGGCGGAGAGTGAGGGATTCGAACCCTCGCTACACTTACGCATACTAACGGTTTAGCAAACCGTCCCCTTCGGCCTCTTGGGTAACTCTCCATTTGCACTTTCAAAACTGGATACGCAAAGGTAAATTTTCTAAGGATAATACGTGGATAAGTCCTCGACCGATTAGTATTCGTCAGCTCCATGCGTTACCGCACTTCCACACCGAACCTATCAAC
>NZ_JBNCMT010000065.1:0-10722 GCF_049846925.1 Brevibacillus nigriterrae | reverse complement strand
TTCGGTAGAGGATTCGCGGAGTGACGCGCTGACCCGCTACCTAGCCTGATTCATCTTCTTCCATTGGCTCCAGGCGGAAGCCTCCGGCGTATCCCACTAGAAGTGAGTGCTAGTCACGCCACATGGGCGATGGAGTGGTAGCACCTAGCTGATATTAGGCTCAAAAGTCTTATCTAGGAATTTGTAACAACCTATTATTCAACTTTTCCGCTTGAAAGCAAGAATTCTTAATACTTTCCCAAGATTCTATTACTTTTGGTATTAAATTTTCTCTATAAACAGTTTGGCTCTTCTTAGGTTTACCATCTTTACGTTTTAATAGATTATAAGGTTTATTAGCAATAATGTATTCAGGCTTATGAGTACATTCAATATATTTAAAAGGTGGATTATGATGATTTTCTCCATCAATAGCAGATAAAATCCATGCTTCCGTGTTATCGCTTGGTATACAAAATATTAGATTATTTGGTATTTGATTTATGTTAAGTAGTTGAGACAATTTCTTCTCAAGTTCAATTACGGTTAAATCCGCATCTGGACAAGATTTTGCACAGTTAATTTCTGGCTCTCTTGATACATCAGAATCTAAATGTATTATCAGTACGTCAATACCAACATTTGACATATACGTTAAAACATTTAGCTCATCAAAGGAACTGCACCACGAAAGAACACCTTTCCAACCAGCTCCATGCGCTCCAAAACCTTCTGTTTCAGATAAATCAGGTTGGAGAGGTAAAAATCTATGATCACCAGGTAGAATATTTTGTATTAACTGACTTAACATTTCAAAATCAGTTGGGCCCTCTGATACAATCCCAAAGGTTAAGTTTCTCATATGTTGGGCACCCCACCAAGCCATCCCATTATCCATAATCTTGACAGACTATGACCTTCTTTACCTTTTTGTAACAACTCATCTGTCAGTAATACTCTGTTAACTTGTGTATGTCCTTTTGAATTCCTATCTACTGAAAAAAGTCTAATTCGGTCATTTTTTAGATCCAAACCATCAAGTACTAAAGGGTTGTGGGTAGTTAGAAAACAAACTCTATTATGTAATATTGCTTGTTCACAAAATACGGTAGTTACTTTTCTAGCCAATCGAGGATTTAATGCTTGATCAAAGTTATCGATTGCAAACATTCTTGGAGATTCCCTATGCATTACCAAAGCAAGTAGAAATAACACATATAACGAACCCTCACTTGCATCATAAGCACTTAACTCATTTCTCTTCTCTTTCATAAAGCGATCAGTAAAACGAATTATTTTTGAAGTCACCGGTACGTTCGGAGATATAATATCCTTCGATGTTTTTCCAACATGAAGAGAACCTACCCAGTTTAATAGATCAAGTAGATCATCAAGATCAATCGTTCCAAAGACATCCTCATTAAAATTTAATAGCTCTTCTACGGCCTCAGACAGTCTTCCCCCAAGTAACCCAACAGGTTCACGTTGAAAAGGGTCAGATTGTATCCCTCTTAAGGTTGTTGTATTCGGTGTATATATAGCATAGTCTTTAAACAGATCGTATAGATCCCTTGCATAACCTATATCATTTCTACTTTTTATTCCTTGTAAAAAAGATAGTAGACCTTTGTATGCATCGATCTCAATCTCCGGAAAATTCTCTAATACATATTTAGTCGCTCGTGATCGTCCAAATATTTTTCGTGTATTTCTTTTTAATATCTCTGAGTGATACTCCCATGAAGGTTTAGGATTATCAATTGGGTTACTTAAGTTAACTTTATATTGCCAGTTATCATTGTTATTCGTCCAATTCACTTCAAACTCAATAGTAAGTGGTAACCTTTCAAGATCCTTGAAAGAAGATTTGTACAATGACGGTGTACCTAGTCTAACTCCCTTTCCGTATAGAATGGAATCATCAACTCTTTCAGAAATTGCAGAACTAAGGACACCTAGTGCCTCCAGTATAGCGCTCTTCCCGCTCCCGTTAGATCCAATAAACACATTTACTGTCCCTGGACTGAAACTAACATCAACTAATGATTTAAAATTTGAAATAGTAATTTCCATAGAATCACCTCATTGTCAAACTCTTTAATATAGTTTTAACAATTTTTTCGTCAAGTAAACTTATTCGTTTTTTAAGGAAGTTTTTTCCGATATCCTTGAACTTAAGAATTAGTTAAATACTCCAATATCACCAACTATATATATATATATTATTCAACGAACAAAAGATAGCGATATCTTCTTCATCCAATTCTTATCTATTAAAATAGCCACTTTATCTGGCTTCTTTAATTTTATTGATTATACTAATCATTTTTCTTGCACTTAATAAAGCCTTTTCTTCCGAATCACATTCATCCGCCTTTAATCTTTCAAAATGTACACCTTCATGGAGCAGCATAGTAGTTCTATCATGTGCTTCTGCGGGTGTTTCGTTATGAACAGTGTCTCCGTCTATTTCAACCACTAAAATGACACCATCCTTTATTACTACAAAATCCGGTTCAATTCTCTTGTATGAACTTCCACCTTTAATAAATACAGGTAGAGGGGCAAATGAGATTCCTAATGATTTTAATGCTTTGTAAAAGTATATTTCTGGTTGCGATCTAAATAATAATCCATCACAATTCCTTGAGGCAATGTTATCCGATCTTACCCTACCTTGGTTAGAAATATTATTTCCATTCAACCATGCATTTGCTTTGTCGCGCCAATTCGGATCATTTGATAAAAGTGGTGAGATTTGTACCTTTTCAAAAGAACAATGATCTTCATATATAATAGAATTTATCTTATCACAAATACTTTTTTGAAGGTCTTCCTTCACATCATTGGTTTGAGAATATAAATTAATGGGGATCTGAAGAAACAGCGTGTAAAAATAAATTCCTCCGTTCCAATTATCATATCCAGTTTGCTCGATTTTCACCTTGGAATTTGCAAGTAGTGCGACTTCTTTGGCTGATCCTTCCAACGCAAATAATCTTACAATGGTTGCAAGAAGAGACTCGGTTTGTTGAATAAAAGGATCTGACATGTTAAACATCCTTTCAATAAAGAAAGATCAATTTTCAGTTGGAAGTTCTCTAAATCAATTTCTAATATGGATTGATATTTCTACCTCTAGCATACTAATACATCCTCAATTCTAATTTACTTTATCTCAATCCGTTAGAATCGCTTATTGAGACAATTTGTCTTCCACTGTGGCTGGAGTTAGTATAGTTTCAAAATATTTTTACGTGCTTCAGGTTCAATCCTATTCAATACCCGTTATATAATACTTACCTATCTTCTAACGAAGTATAGAATCTCACCCTATCCTAGACATCTTTATATCCTCAAAAATGAGTGTAATCTATACTTCAATCTTGCTTCTTAGTATTTCTCTCAATCCACTCTATGATAAAACAAGCCCAAACTGTGCCTACAAGGTAAGGAAATAATATCCAACTAAATAATTCTTGAACATCTTGTTTTACTTTTTCTATTCCACCGAAATTATTAATAGTTTGAGGATTAAATAAAGATACAATTAAATCACTCATAAAAAAGCAGTATGATAAAGTCGAAAACAGGGCTAACATAAGATATGTTGCAACTTTAACTTCTACGATTCTTTGGTTTCTCGTAAACAATATAATTATATTTTGAATCACTATGGATATTAGTACAGTCATTTTTAAAAGAATACTATCTGAGGGTAAAAAAGAAAACTCTTCTGCAATTAGTAACATGTATATGTCACTAACGAATAGAGAAATCACTGGTACACACATAAACAGAATAAAATATTTAAACCAGTGATCTAGAGTTTTTTCCACAAAATACCTTGCAATATAATAAAATGTTGATGTAAGTGTTAATATATATAAATAAATTGTAATTTTCGGTGAGATCATTGTTGTCACAAACACACCTAGTATCCATAAGTAGAAGCTTAATTTCGCCATACATTTGAAATAATTAGATAGATTATTAGATTTTCTAGCTTGTATATGGTAAAACGAAAATACACTTATAGCAACAATGACTGATAAAGCAATAAAAGAATAAATATCTGGCCATCCACCTTTAAACCAAACTACAGAAGGTACCATGATGATAAAAAACGTTGAAAAGTAGACCACCTCGTAACTTCCTCTATCAAAATTATTCTTTACCCAATGTAATATTATTGAAATAATACCAAAAAGAAATTTTATACTGAATTTAAAAATATCTTTCAAATATTACCCTCCCAATTACTCTTTTATCAGTTAATTCATTGCAATTTTTTCTAGAGTTAGCTTTTACTTGCGTAAAACTCTTAGAACAATTCAGTTATTTTCTGTATTAATACATTTCTGTCCCATAGAATTATATTATTCGAATAAGCTAATTCAGATGCTGAGGTAGTATAGTAGTTATTTGTTATTACTAGTCCTTTTGTTAAATTATAATGTTTTAAACCTGCTGATACTTCTTGAATAGCCTTATTAGGAACCGCATTAGAATAACATTTTGCTTGAACTCCTATTTTAATTCCATTCTTTTCAGCTATTACATCAACTCCTTGGTCTCCCGAGGCTTTAGTAATAATCGTTTTGTAGCCCATTCTTTTAAATAACTCACAAACGAACTCTTCAAATTCTCTTCCCGTCATTAAATCAACATCATTTATTGAAATACTTTTACTAGACGGTTTTTTCAATAGAAGAGCTTCAAATTGATCTAAATCTTTGGTTTGCTTTATTTCATCCAGGTTTTCCTTAATTATAGAGAAACACTTGGATAAGTTTTGGTTTGTATCAGCAATTCTAATTTCATTTTTTAAAAGAAAATACATAAACTTCATTGCTTGCTCATGCGAACTTAGATCAATCACATCTATACTCGAATAAATTTCAATATAATTTTCTAACGATAGATTTGTATTGATTTCAAAAAACTGTCCGTATTCTTGTTGAAAACTGTTGTGATAATAATCTATCGCCGTTAAATTAATTAACTTCCATGCCACAAAAGCACTAGTTATTTCATCTTCTATAGATGCTCTTTTTGCTAAGACTTTTCCAAATTTCTCAAAATACATTAGCTGACCTAAAAATAAACTCAAATCAAAGGATTCCTCTTCGCTATAAGCATCTGCTTCTCTACAAAGACTCCATATGAGAGTGTTCTTTCCTATATCTCCATAATGTTTTACAATTAATTTTTCAAATTCAAATATGTTATCTATCTGTCCAAAGATAATCTCAAAGTTATAATTTACAAAAAAATTATTAGTCATTTGAAAAATATGTTTATCTGAAACTAGATGAGATACTAGTGTTTCAACCTCATTTGCAAAATCTTCACATAGCCTCTCTTCTTGGATTCTTAATTTTTCTTTTCCTTTATCGTTTTCCTCTTTACACTTAGTGTTGAAATCATTAAGAAACTCTACAATCTTTCGCTGGTCTTCCTCCACTATGTACAGCTTTACTATGTCTTCATTAAAGATTCCCCTGCTCAAAATTATTTTAATTACTGGTATCTCTTCTGATATATAGCCTGAATGATACTCATGATAACTATCTATATAGTAGTATTCATCTTCATTATTTAATGGAAACAAACAAAGTGTTTCACTCTCTCCATTGTCCTTACAAAATTCTAAATTCCCATCAAGAAGAATCAGTTTACCTAGATTTTGCTTGGATTTATAACCCACTTTATTTATAGTGGTTACTTCAAAATTTGTACCTAAATTCGATATTCTGGTTTGAATTCTTAAGTTAAATTCCTGTTTTTTTCTCTCAATTTCCTCTATACAGAGAGAATTTAAAGAATCTAAAAATCTTTGGATTTTTCTACAATCGTCCTCATCAGTTAAAAATACATTTTCAATCACTTTTCTCTCATTTTCTTTAACTAATAAAATGTGTGCAACAAAAGCAAAAGAACCCACTGATCGATTTGTATACTCAAGTAAATAGCGAGTTTTTTCACTGTCTAACGGCTTTAAGTATTTTTCTTTTTCGTTTGCGTTATATTGAACGAATCGAATTAGATTATTACTTAATTCGAGACTACCTACATTTTGTGATGACCCAAAGCCAACGTTTCCTATTGTCATCTTATTTTTCACTTCAAATCACCCTAATCTATGCACTCCGCATCTTTATACACTACATTCCATCTGAACTGCATGCATCATCACGAAAAACAATATAAACGCTGATTCTTTGCAAACTATTGCTATTCGTGGATTTTTGGTAAAATCCTGTAAAACAAACCTTAAGAAAAAACTGGTGCAACACCAAAAACACAACGTCACACCAAAATGAATACATGCATGGTATATACATAGAGAAATTATAACGTAGGTATTCCAAAGGTTTTAAAAGCCAGACAAACGAGAAAAAACACCGCAAAATACCCGGTTTCTACATAAACCTTAAAAATTTTCGATAAGTAACGCCCATTTCTTTGAAAGATAGAATCGTTGAGGCAATTACACTTAGAAAGAAATGTTATACACCAAGCCGAAAGGGCGGGTATGGTCAGAAGTCGAGTAACAGACTAAAATTCCAACTACTTCTGAAAAGATGCATTTATTATTATTTATTCAGAATGCAATTGTTTACGATTTGATACGATCCGACCCTATTAATTTACCTAAAAAAGGAAAAAGTCACCGCATTAAAGTGACTTTCTAATTGTAAGAATTACAGATTACATTGTAATAATCGGCTCCTTATTGTTTACGGTCGTAGAGTGGTTTGGATATTCGTCCCAAGTTCTATCCTCAAGCATTCTTCCGGTTCGGTGTTTTTGTACACCACCCCATTGTTTAAAGAAAAATGGCACATTTTGTTCCTGACATTGATCACGTATATTAAAGACCCATTCTTCCATCATCGGTCTAGCACCATACCCTGATTCACCGCCCACAATTACCCAATGAATCCCTGTCAGATTTAAGTTATCCAGTGAGCCGAGAAGCGGCTCTAAAGAAAGAAATCTAATCTGAGCAGGTACTTCTCGTAGATGGTCAATTCTATGAATTACTCGCTCATCTTCAACACTGACACCTTGCCACACATTTGACGGCCATGACAATTGAGAGGATAGTTCCAATAGTCTGTCAGAGCGTTTAGTAAGTATTTGAAAAGTATGCCACGACGCCCGTTCCATTGTATTGAATACATCTTTGATGAATTCTAATGGAACGTCTTCATGAAAAAGATCAGACATTGAGTTTACAAATATTCTCTTAGGTTTTTTCCATGAAAGCGGTAGCTCTACCAGATCAGGATGGAGAGTTACTCTAAACTCATTTACATAGCGAGGGTTTCCCATTGCATGTAATCTTTTAGCCATTTTGTGAGCGTAACAAAATCTACAACCTTCAGATACTTTAGTGCAACCAGTGACGGGATTCCATGTAGCCTCAGTCCATTCAATGTTTGACATACTTGCCGCCATACACGTCACCCCTTCTTCAGTAATGTAACACAGCAGTAATATTATATAAATTGACTCAGATCACATAAAATTGAATATACTAAGTTGTTCCGATTCAGGTTGAACAATACTGATTGACTTCAAGTAATTGTCAGGCAAGCGTGAGTAAATCTCGAAATCATCTGCAACTTTGTAATTCTTAAAAGCTCGACTAGATCTTTCAATATACTTATTTTTCTCAAACAGTCTTGCACAAAAATCAGCGATACTTTTTTGGTTCTCATTGTCACTAAACGGTAATGGAGTGTATTGAAGAAAATGATCAATTACTTGTCCATATGTGCATTTTTCATTGTTAAAGATTTTCATAAACTCTCTAACAAAGTCTATGTAATCATAAGTTGCTATTGAATATGCTTCTGAGAATAAATCATCAACAGGAAGATTTTTCTGAATACTATTGGTTCGTATGTAGTCTTCTTCTGCTTTTATCCTTAGACTCTCAAAAGTAACCATTGTATTTTTCATCTCAATTAACCCTGCCCTGTTTTTTGTTGTAAAAACTAAGTGAAAGTATACATTTGGATTTATCGGACTATATATTCTTTTGCTCAAAATATAAACTGGATGATCAAAACTTTGCCTAAGTTTTTGTGAGTATAACTCAATAATGTCATTTTCAAGTTTTTTAAATAGTGAACGACTATTACTTGTATCCAGAACTTTATCATTCGATGCCAATTTTATGTACTCTTTAATATTCTCAGGTATTTCATGAACACCAAAAAATTTGCAAAGCTCCGAATGATTGTTTTGGATTCTATAGTTTCTCACCAATGAATAACTCATTACATTAATCAATACCTCATGGGATTTTACCGCAAGAATTTTTTGAATGTCCTGCAAGTGTACACCCTTATATCCAAATGGATCAATAAAGTATAAGGCAGGTGAACCAAAAGTAGATTTAACTAACTTCTGCACATGATTTTTGAATTCACCGCAGTAATTGTTTATTTGTGTTGGAAAAGAAGAGTTCTTCCCCATCTGTACTAATTTCTGGTGATAGTCATCATTTAACTCTACGGTATGAATAAAAAATCTGCATTTATTATCATATTTCTCATGAAATGCTCGTTGCAAATTAAATAGGTTTTTTATAGCAATCAATGGTGAGCCATCTTGACCATCTTTAAAAGAACCTTCCCCAGCAAAACAATCCACAAAGTGGCATTTTTTTATTTGTTTGCTGATAGCGGCTTTCATAAACACTGTTGCCCATCTATTCATATAGTCCTTAAGTAATATATGTTTAAGGATTGTCTGTATGTCCTTCTTTTCAAAATGCTTTTCTCCTGTATTCATGTTTGCCAGCCCTCCCCCTAGGTCAACAGTTCCTGAAAATACATAAAACGACACCCTTAAATCTAGGTGCCGTTTCATGTTGAGAAATTATTATTGTAGTTCTATTATATCAGAAGTCCTATCGTGAATTCACTGTCTGTTCTCTCATATCAATTGCGGTAGTCAATGTACATTATGAGAGACAGTCTCGTTATTCATAATCGGTACATCAAGCAAGCACAGTCACACCAAAGATTCACAACCTCCACGAACCCCTCAAAACTCCCGTATAAAAAAAGCCACTCTTTCAGGTGACATCTCGCTATGTATTGGTGGAGGCGGGGGGATAATCAGATTCCTATCTATTTAAATGCCTCTCTTCGTTCGGCGACACTAAGGAAGGAATCTGAGTTGCTTCCGCTTTGCGGAAGCCTTTGAACCCCCGTCCGAAAACAGCGACACATGAGCATCTCCGAGCGCAGTCCCTCATTTAGATTTCGGTAGAAGATTCGCGAGTGACACGCTGACCCGCTACCTAGCCTGATTCATCTTCTTCCATTGGCTCCAGGCGGAAGCCTCCGGCGTATCCTACTAACGCTGTTCTATTACTCATTTACTTAATGATATCTTATCAATCATTAAAGCAAGTTCCTTCGTTTTTATGCTTCTGTTATCAAACAGTTCCAAAACCAATTTTAACATCCACAAAAATTGCCACAAAACAACCCCAAACAATACCAAATAAACCATTGATGTTAGAGCTTCTGTCAAACTTTCAGCCTTACTATAAATCCACCCAATAAATTCGGACCAGATTGGTACAAATATTACTGCTATTATCCCTAATCCTATATAATTGGATATTTTCCAATTCTCAGCTTCTTTATTTAATATATCTGATAGCTTACTTAGTTTATCTGAATCAATTCTATATCTAATTAGTAGTCGATCTAACTTAGTCATCTTATATTGATTCAACTCATTCCTATCCCAAAGTAATCCTCTTTGTCGGCAATTATACCTTAGAATCAAGAGTCTTTTTATTTTTCCGTTTAAGTAAAAAAACGATATTATTTGAACTAATGTAGTGAGAAATGGAAGCCAAAAAATTTTATGATATGAAAAAGAAAATAAAAATGAAAATGCCCAAAAAAATGTTGAAAGTAAATAAAATAATGTCACAATCTTAATCCTCTTCACGATTAATCTAAAATTCGAAAGCCCTTTAATATAGTAATTTATTACTTTTTGTTCCATGATTAAACACCCCTCTTAAATGTAATATCCTTTCCTAGTTTTTACGTGAGCTGGGGTACCAAGTTGCAATTTTTTAGTATTACTTAGATTAAAAAGATCCAACCTTTATTTCTATTACTATTGCACCCCACCGACCAAAGAAATTCTACCAATTGTGATCGTCTCTCTCCTTACAGGTAACATCATTAATATTTAGATGAAGGTATGAGAATAATACATTTCTCTCTTATTTAAACTGCCTTACTTCGTTCGGTGGGCTCTATGGTAGGATTTTGTGCGTCTTAACATTTCGCTCAGTCTTCCTCCGTCAGAGTTACATAAAAAAACCAATCAGGTGTCGTCATGATTATATATAGTGGAGGCGGGGGGATAATCAGATTCCTCTTTTATTTAAAATGCTCCACTTCGTTCCGCGACACGAAGGTAGGAATCTGAGCGGCTTACGCGTAGCGTAAGCCTTCGAACCCGTCCGTCCGATGCGGACTTGCGAGATCAAATCCCTCGCCCGCCGACACCGTTACATAAAAAAAAGCACCCACAAGGGGTGCGTTTTTTTTATGTAGGTGGAGGCGGGGGGATAATCAGATTCCCCTCTTATTTAAATGCTCCACTTCGTTCCGCGACACTAAGGTAGGAATCTGAGCGGCTTACGCGTAGCGTAAGCCTTCGAACCCTCCCGTCCGATGCGGACTTGCA
>NZ_JBNCMT010000064.1:0-12336 GCF_049846925.1 Brevibacillus nigriterrae | reverse complement strand
CTCTAATACAGCTTCCTCTCCTGTACTTGCCTCACCTATAATTTCAAAATTCCGGTCAGCCAGTAATACGCTTTTTAATCCCGATCGAAACATCGGATGATCATCAGCCAACAGAACTCTTATCTTCAAGATCATTCTCCTCTTCATGAAATGGAATTTTCACAAATATCGTGGTGCCTTGATTCTTCTGGGATTCTATTGTTAAAGTTCCTCCAACTAAAAAGGCCCTTTCATCCATACCATGTAATCCCAAATTATGTTTAGCAGGATCTCTTTTCATCACTTGTTCAACATCGAAACCAACACCGTCATCTTCAATGATTACAGAGAGTAGTCCATTATTTCTTTGGATTATGACACTAACATTCTTCGCTTGAGAATATCTCGCTATGTTTGTGAGAGACTCTTGAACAATACGATAAATGGTTGTCTCAACTTCAGATTTCAGCCGTACTTCTCTCACATCTTGCATGAAAATGTCAACGTCGATAGAGTACTTTTTCATATACTCTTCTATATATCTTTCTAAGGCGACTGCAAGACCGAATTTATCTAAAATACTTGGGCGTAATTGCCAAGCCAATTCGTGAACTTCTTCGAGAGTATGTTTAATCACATTTCGTAGATGTTTGATCGCTTCTTCGCGTTCTGATTCAGCCTTTTTCTCTCCAAGCATGGTAATCCCTAATAATATTGAAGTTAGTGATTGGCTTGTTTCGTCATGAAGCTCTCTTGCAATACGTTTACGTTCTTCTTCTTGAGCTGTTATCACCTTCTCGAGAAGTTTCTGCCTCATTTCCTCCTTACGTGTCACCTCAAGCCATAACTGCAAATTTTCAAGAGAAACTGCTAATTGATTCGCAATTGAAGTTAATATGTTAACTGAGTATTCATCCAACTCCTGAAAACTACAGATATCTAGCACACCAGTATTTCTTTCACTTATCGTAATTGGGAATGAATAGGTACATTTTTCCGCATTAAATTTGCAATTTTTACAGTGAACCACGTCTCCATTACTTAAGTGGTCACAATGTACATGATTAGAGTAATACTCAAATTTTTCAGGATTTCCATCCCATGTAAACGTCAGTGTCGCTCGATTCAGAGATAACTCCTTAACTAAATAAATCACATAATTTTGGAGAAGAACTTTCATTTGCTCAAAGGATATAAAATTACCGGTTAATTTATTGAGTAAGGATAACTCCCTGTTTCTACTTACAATTTTCAGTAAGTATCCATCCTTTTCTCTTTCCGTATGTTCCAAGCTGGTAAGCATATTATGAAATGCTTCAGTAAGTTTACCTATCTCATCATCCGGGTATTCCTTAATTCGAACTCCAAAGTTACCTTTCGATACTTCTCTTGTCAAATCTACTAGCCGATTAATTGGAAATGTTAATATTTTGGTTAGTCCAAATACAATTATGAATGCTACTAGCAGGGTCCCCAACATGGTTAACAATAACTGACTGGTCACTTTTGTTAAAGCGTGTATGAGCGTATCTTCTCTCAACCCCACACGTACTGTACCACCAATTCCTTTAACGACTGGTACTGCCACATCTCGAATTACACCTTTTTCGGTATTAAACTTCTTCATGCTTTCCATTCCAGTTTCGGTGATCTCATTGGCATATAGGAGATCTCTATTAACGCCATTCATTCCAAATGAATGAACTACAACTCGATTATTTTCGTTCAAGATAAAAACATATTCTATGTCCGAGTAATGCTTTCCAGTTTCCGAGACCAATTGCTGTAATGCATATACATTATTCGTCAAAAAGAAATCAACACTTCTTGCTGCAACATCACTACCTATGGACTTAACCCGTTCATCTAATTGTGTCGACAGAGTTTCAACCATTGAGATTCGAACAACTAACAAACTCATCGACGAGATTAGAACAGTTACAAATAAAACCATACCGTAAATCTTTACTTGTATAGACAATCCGGTCATCAACGAGATAATTTTTTCCTTCAATTTATCCATTAATTTTTACCTACTGACTGAAGTATTTGCTTGATTGGTTGATATTGTTGGTCATCAATTGGAGTAAATCTTGTAATTCCTAGGTTGGCTAGTATACGTTTGCCTTCTTCGTCCCGATCCATTTCCAATAGAACCTTTTCTAATGTGAGTCTTAACTCATTCGTAACTGAATTTGAAACCACCACAGGGGGTGATCCAATCCATTTTCCATAATCAATTATTTTTACATTTTTTGCATCTTCGTTGCCAAGCAATTTCATTTGATCAAATACAAGACTATCAACCGCTGCTCCGTCTACGACTCCATGGGCAACTGCAGAAACTGAGTAGTCATGACTATAGGTTAAAAAAGTTTCACCAAAATAATTATCAACCGCTTTTTCATCTAGTTTTAATAAATCCAGGACAGCTAATCTACCTGAGTACGAATCAGGATCAGTAAACGCAAATCGCTTCCCTTTCAATTGACCTAATGTTTGATAATCAGTTGATTTGTGAACGATGATATAGGAACGGTAAAGTGATTTTCCGTTGACTTCAGGTGCTCCAATTCCACGCATATATCCACTTTCCTTACCCTTAAAATAGGATAATGAACATATGAAAGCCAAATCTACCTGCTTATTCTTTATCATTTCATTTACCTCTGCATAATTTCCCCTTTGAACCACAACTAGCGGCTTGTTTAACTTTTTCTCAAAGTATTTAATTAACTCTTCATACATAGCCCTTGTTTCTAAAGGTGAAACTACAGAGGCAATTGCAACCTGTAGTGCCTGATCAGGTATTTGTTCTTGCTTCTCCTGGGTGACATTTGTAGTTTTTTCTAGCGGCACAAACGGGAGGTCTCTACTATTCGAACAGGCTGGTATAAACAGAAGTACTATTAGAATCATTATCCAAAACTTACCTTTGTACATACCTGACTCCTCCTTCGTTTGTGTTTAGTATAATCGACAATACAATCATATTGATTAGATTTAAGGGAGTGTAAATGTTAACAACAGGGATCTGTAACGAAAAGTCCACAATTCCCTCTATGAGACTTTTTCTGTTGACATTGAAAAAGTGATTTCACTATTTATTTTGTGCTTTACGAGAAGACCAGCATCAACAAATATTTCAAGATTACCTAAGATTGTTTGTTGTGAAACACATGGAAACTGCTTTCTCATTTCAAAAATAACTTCATGTATTTGTAATTCTCTTTCATTTTCTCTAAAAATCTTTAGTAACCCTATACGTTTTTCCGTATGCTTGAGCTTATGTCTTTTTAACAGTTCAATAATTTCTATTGCTGTCATTTTCGATCCCAGCCTTTCGGAATGTATACACAAGACGGATCACCTTCGAGATAATCACCTGTACTGCTGTACGCTCTTGAAAAGGGAGTCGCCACAAAAGTTTCGTTTATTAAAAAAGAAGCCGAAGATATGAGGCTCCTTTTTTTCATACTATTCCTAAACTGTATCAACATTGGGTTCTCTCCCGGTATCTTCTTTTCATCTTCTTTTCATCTTCTATTCATTCGTTGTGCATCGTCCTTTCCTAACCATTGTCTCATCAATTCGTCTTGTCGATGCTTTTTTAGTTTACACTCCTCACATAAGTGTTCATATTCACTCTTTTCATTACCACAGCAAGGACAACTATCTATTCTATGTTCTTTCAAAGATACCGATTGATTCCAACATTGATTAGATTCAGGATCTATTTCATTCCTCGTGATATGCACACAAATCTCATTACAAATCCCACAATCGATACACTTAATTCTTTCAAAACCTAGGGATTTAACATGTTCAACGTCCCTAACTGTTAACGCCCCGGTAGGACATAATTTGGAACATTTATCACATACGGTACATTCATCTTTTACCCTGATATCACACACACTCAGTTTAGAAATAACGTTTTTATGAATGAGACTTTCTCCAATTTCTCTCTCCTTGTTAATAAACAGTTGAAGATATTTTCTCCTTAGCGTCATTGGAATTTTATCTTTAACAGCATGTGTTTCGAAGGAGTTAAATACAAAGGAGCCTACTTCATAGGTAACTTTCTCTTTCGTAAAGGATAATAGATCACGTCGTGAAATTTTTTTACTACGGGATTTTACATTCTTTTTATGATCAACTATCTCAATTGGATATCTACCGTTCCATGAGGAATTCCATGCTTCAATCCAACGAAGAAGCTCCGCTTGATCCCAGTGATAATCACACTTTTCACATTCTGTCGGATCTAGGAGAATCTGTAGAGTTGTCTGTTTCAGAGCTGCCACCATTAATATTTCTGGGCTTAAAGAACGTAGACAAGGAAGAATGGCCATATTTTCATCTTCTGATTGTTTCTTGCAGGAGATACAGGCAGTTTCCTGATTGTGAAACATCAATTCATATTTTCTTAAATTGCTTGACTCTAAATGAAAAACCTCCGTAGGACACGCAAGCGTACACAGCCCACAACCGTTACATTTATCTTCATTTACAACTACACGATTTTGTTTTAAAGTGATGGCTTGGGTTGGGCAAATATCTACACAGTCCTTGCAAGTATGATCTTTGAACCTCTCGCGTAAACAGTGAGAAGCGTTTGTCTGAAGAGACAACTTTTGAACTGTCTTACCGATCAAGAACTGCCACAACATATCCCAACCCTCCTTTGTCTAGGATGCCACTGGTTCCCAAAGTTCGTTCTTAATGAACTGTTGGGTAATTATTGCAATGTATTTGTAAAAAGAAGAACTAGCATTTTCTTCAATCGCGGATGTGAACTGTTTTACCCAAAGACCCAGATGACGGTTTAAAAAGGTTTTGTATATCTCCAAGTACCTTTCTTCGCCTGAATTCAGATAACTAGCGAGTAGGTAGTATAAAAACTCCATCTCGACGACGATATGATCTGGAGGTTCCTTATAGTCTAAAGTCATTCCTACCCCAGCTAATTGGTATTGCTCGGCAGCGAACATGGTAGACTCCCCCATCACTCTCCGGTCTCCCTCGAGATAGACAGAACTATATGGAGCTGCTTGCACTTCAAATGGTCCAATGAATAGCTTGGCATGTGCAACTTTTAACTGTGTTAGGTCTCCCATTTGGCTCTCGAAATCGATTCTTAATAGAGAAACAACCGAGTGAAGATTTGGACTCAGACCTTCTATACATTCTGTTAATGGATCAAATAGTTCAGGAAAATTTTCAGTTGGCTGTTCATACATAATGGAAAGAATCTTGTACAAATTCGCTTTCAACCGAATTTTCTCATTAACTAAAGAAGAATCTACCATGCTTATCCCTCCATATATAAGACTAGAACTGTCTTATATAAAATACCTTTGGCTGTGTCCCCTTCTCAGGTAGCAGAACCGTATGGCCGTATTTTGCGAGTAAAATACTAACTTCACTATTTGGATCATCCAAATCTCCGATGTATCTGGCACCTGCTGGACAAGATTCTACACAGTATGGTTTTTCTCCAACCTTCAATCGGTGATCACAGAAAGTACATTTTTCCACGATACCTTTTACCCGGACGCCTTGGTACGTTGTAGCTCGATCCGGATTATAGTAAGGAAGGGGTTCACCGGTTTTCTCAGCTACTTCTTTACCTGAAGATGTACCATTAGCAATAATCGACGTATCATCACGCCATTTCGCATGTGGTTCCCTACTGTTGTATGAAATTACACCGTATGGGCAAGCTTGCATACAACTTTTACAACCAATACATTTTTCCGGGTCATGTAAGGTAAGTCTGTTTTCATCCTTATGCATTGCTGTTGTTGGGCACGCTTTGACACACGCTGCATTATCACAGTGGTTACATAATGTAGGGATATATTCGTAGTTTACATTTGGAAATGTGCCTGTGGTTTGTTTGATATGATGTGACCAAAAGATTCCTTGATCCACGTTGTTTTCATTTTTACAAGTAATCGCACACGCACCACAACCTGCGCATTTATGCAGATCAATTACCATTCCGTATCTAGCCAAGATCATTCACCTCCGAATTCATTTCACTTTATGCTTTTTCAATTTTGATTCGGGTTAATCCACCATGTCTTGCAGTAGCTCCGCTAAAACGTTCAAAATCAGATGGCAAGATTTCGTTATTGTTACCACCACGGGCAATTTTTTTGTCATAATCAAGAGCAGCTACACGGCCATAAGCCCAGTGTCCTTGTCCGTAACACTTCGCCACAGTACCAGGACGAACACCCTCCCAAAGTTTTGCAGTTACAGTAATACTGCCAATCGGAGATGTAATCTTAATTTTGTCCCCTGATTCAATTCCTAGTTTTTTACCATCGACAGGATTGATTTTTGCCACGTCATCCCATGCTTCGTCCCCAGGATCAACATCTTTGAACTCTTGGTACCAAGAGCAGTTTTGTGAACGTCCCTCTCGGTTTAGACGAGATTTGTGATCTATGAAGATGAATGGGAACTCGGCAGCATCGCCATAACGGAAAGGCTCTTCATAGTGTGGTAGGAAGGCAAGATCACCTGTTGCCAAGTATTTGTTCGATTTTACAATGTCATCTACAGTTGTCTGATGTTTTTCTGCTGCTGATTGAAGTACCTTTTTCAATTCTTCACTATAGAACTCGAACTTTTTCGTTGGAGTACCGAAGTCTTCCCATTTCTTTTTGTAAGAGTATTCTTTTGAATTCCATACACCTTTTTCAAGGAAGTCATCCCATCCTTTGAGGGTATCTCCTTTTTTCTCAACAGAAGGATCCCACACGTCCTTGGTTAGGATTTTAGCTGTATATAATCCGAACTCCATACCATTCATTGGTTGCTTGCCTGTTTCTGGATCTTTAAATTCGTGCTTGTAGTAATTGAACAATGTAGGGAAACCTTTCTTAGATAATGCTTCGGCAAGCATCCACATCATTTCGGTTTCATCTACTTTTACGTCCCATATTGGCTCAACCATTCGTTGTTGAACGGCAACATAACTATGCTTGTTATATTTGTTGTTCACAAAGCTATATTTCTCAAACAGTTGGTGAGCTGCAGGCAATACAATGTCAGCGTATTGTGTCATTTCTGACGGGTTTGTTGTAATGTGGGCAAAGAACGGGATCTTTTCCATCGCTTTTTCCCAACGTTGTGCTCCAGTACAAGAGAAAACCCAGTTATTCCAATAGCCAATTGCAACCTTGATGTCATAAGGTTTGCCATCAAGAATTGCGTCTGCTACATAGTTGGTAACTACCCCACCACCTACTTTGCCCTTCGCAATGGTAATGAGTTCTTTGCTTCCACGGTGGTCAATTACTTTGTTTTTCTTCTTGGCAATATCGTCAAGGTAATGTTCAACATCCGGAATTTTTCCAATGGGAGCTTTATTTTCTCGTAACGTACCTCCCTTATTGTCAACCGATCCTACCAATGCATTGAGTGAATGAGCTGCCATGGAAGTGTAGGCACCTCGCACTTGCATTACAGAACCTGGAGACAACCAAGAGATTGCTCGTGGAGCAGCATTGGCAAAATCTCTTGCCACACGGTAAATTTGCTCTGCTGGAATTCCAGCTCTTTCTGCTGCCCATTCAGGAGTACGGTCTTTTAACTCTAAATTCCACCATTTAACTAATCCATGTGTATATTTTTCTTCGAAAGCGTCTTCTGGTACTACCTGACCTTTCACAAAAAGGTTTTTTCCTTCTGGATTCTTTTCGTTTTTAATAAAGTCTCCAACGAAATCTTTGTACCAAACACCGTCAGCAAGAATGACGTGTGCAATAGCTACTGCAAGTGCTCCGTCTTCACCCGGTATTACTGGAAGCCATTCATTGGATTTAGCTGCAGTAACAGATAATCGGGGATCAATAGTTGCAACCTTCGCTCGGTCAAGGAGCTCTCCCCAAATATTAATGGCATGTGGTACTTGTCGATTCGATGCAAGTGGATCTGTACTCCAGTTCAATACATAACGTGTTTCTTTTAAATCATAGTCCCGGTAATCCCAATAGTGTTCGGTGTAATAAGGACCAAATTTCTCGGCCTCGGCACAGATAGCACTGTGAGAAATATGATTAGGGCTACCAAAAATTTCTGGCATTGCCTCGTAAATAACATCCGTTACCCCTGAATAACGACCACGCATTAGCAAAAATTTATGTGCTTCGTCATTTTTACGAAGTTCCAACATCTTGTCTGCAATCGTATCGAATGCTTCTTCCCACGAGATCGGTACGAATTTCGGATCTTCATTTCGACCTTTCTTCGGATTTGTGCGTTTCATTGGAACTTTCACACGGTCCGGATCATACATTTGTTGTAATGCTAGATGAGCACGAGGACAAACTTTTCCGTGGTTGGCTTTTGAATTTGGATTTCCTCGCACCTTTATCGCACGGCCATTGACAACATATACCTGTACTGGACACCAAGTTGTACATCCTTGACAGGCTGAAGCTTTCCATTCACCTTTTGCTCCAGGAGCAGAAGGCTGTTTAGAGGTTTCCGCTAGTGTCTTTAAGGCAGGAGCTCCCTGTATTCCAGCTGTTAATAATCCGGTAAAAGCTGATATTTTAAGAAAATCTCTACGGGTTAAACCCATTGTATCCACCTCCATTTTTGGTACTTATCTAAAATGGTAAAGAGATTTGGCCAGCTGCAAGCACGATATGTTTAAACGTAAAGCTGCCTGCAATTACCAAGAAGGCTACTAATACACTTACTGCTTTCGGCATTTCTCTTTCTCGAGACGTAATTAGAAAGTAAGCACTTGCTAATAGAGGAATGAGTAGGCCAAGCCCAAGGAATACACCGTTCCAGATACTTCCATAATGCTCCATCATGTTCTCTACTGCACGGAATGGTTCTAAACCAGATCTGAACAATGTGATCTGCCATACAATTACCAAGACCAACTGTGCTGCGGTTAAAGATGAGAAAAGTAATGTAAAATTAAATCCTTTGGATTGGTTTGAGATAAATGCTTTTAAGATCAGAACCAGTGATGTTGCTCCTAATAAAGATGACACTAAGAACAGAACTGGAATCATACCACCCATCCAAAGTGGTCTTCCTAACGATGCCAACAGTAATCCGTGATAAACACCAACCATGATGGCCAATATGGAACCAGATACCTGAAGAGTTCGGAATAACACACCTTTTGTCATATCCTTAAAATGTAACCACGCATACGCAAGCGATGCTGCAACAAATGCACCCTGGAATACGCCACCCCACGATGTGACTGACTGAGGATTGAAGCGATACATTGTGGTAATAAATCTCTCTGGTTTGCCTAATTCACTAATTAAGAACAGTAATCCTACACCTAACAATACTGGTGATAGGAATGCACAGCCCTTCGTTAATTTAGAGGATCTTTCATTGTCATTAAAGCTTAGTAATACCGAAAGTAAAAATAGTCCAATCCCTAAACCTCCCAGAAACAAATCCAGTGTGACTCGAAAGTCCCAAACGGCATGTTCCATCTTGAAGTTCCCTCCCCTTAAATTGATCATTTTCTCACTTTCATTGTGGACCTTTTCATAAAATTGGGGTATCAGCAAAACCCCTACGCTTTGTCAGGAAAAACCCTAATGTCGAATTTTGAAGAAAAAACAGGTAATTTGATTTATGAAGGCATACAAAAAACCCTCTTCTAGTATCGGTTCTCTAGAAAAGGGCTCAATTTATAGGGGTTGATGATCTCGTTATATCCCTGTTGAGTGTTAGTGAGGCTAACCTGGCGTATATTTCAAGAGATATTCTGCTTGTTGCGTACTTTTACAAACATCTTAAAGGCAGATATGATTAAAATCAGCCCCAATACAAACTTTAGCAGACTATTCGAAACATTGCCCATTAACATACCGCCAATGAAGGCTCCGAGAATCGAACCGAATCCCATAGGTATGACTAACTGAGTAATGTCTTCTTTTTCCTGAAATGCGCCGTTTTTTCGGTGACGTAATAATCCAATCATAACGGTAGGAAGACTAATCAAGAGACTTGCAGTACCAGCAACCTTGATATCCACTCCAAAAATAAGTATCAGGGTCGGAATGATGAGCTCTCCACCAGCAACACCGAGCAGACTGCTAACTGCACCAATGATTGTTCCCATGATGACTCCAACACTAATAGATATAAACAACGACATGGATATACCATCTGGATTCAATGCAATAAACGATTCTGTTAGTAGTAAACACCCTATCACTACAAGCAAAATTAAAATAACTTTCTCCAGAGTACGTTCCGTCAAGTGATTTACATATTGTGCTCCTATATTGGCACCAAGCACTCCACCTGAGATGAGCGCAAGGATGATGGGAGATTGAGCAAGAAGATCCTGCAAAGGAGCTTGTGGTAATCGAAAAATTAGGGATGAGATTAATGTTATCAAGCTAACAGCTAAGTTCAAAGAAACTGCCTTCCGTGCAGAATACTTGAACAATCCAACGAGAACGGGAAGACGAAACTCGGCTCCACCAAGCCCAATTAGTCCCCCGAGACATCCGATGGGTATCGCTGTTATAGCAGCCCAAAATGGTTTATTTCCGTTCATTGTCATTCTCCTTACCAGGTACACTGACGTTCATTCTATCATCTTCAATCAAGACAAGTTTTCTAGGAAAATATGGACCCCTTATATCAACTTACTCTATTTTATCAAGATATATGGAAATATCATCTATTGCCTGTTTTACATTCTCTAAAGCCTGACTATTTAGTGAATAATATACCCACATTCCCCTTCGAGATTCCGTTACTAATCCAACACTCTTTAGCAGACTAAGATGTTTAGAGATAGACGGTTGAGAAATATTAATTACTTCGACAAAATCGCTTACACAATACTCCTTCTCTGTTAAAAGTATAATCATCTTCAATTTGGTAGGGTCGCCAAGGATTTTAAGTGTCTCAGCCAATCTTTTTAATTCCATTGTTCTCTTCCTTTACCTATATAAAATGAGTTATATTATGAGCCATCTTCCATTACTGGATTTGCTTAATCATATACTTTCGTAATAAAGATGATTTTAAAAAGCAGAAGATTTTTAGAGGATTGGCTACCCAACAGAATCAATTAAACAAAAAATCGGCTAAGGTGTGCCCCTTAGCCGTATGTCAATATCTTCCCTATAGAATTAAATTTATTTGATTTATCTTTTTATCCGAGCTCATATAACAATTTCATACGCTTTTTGTATGTAGACCGTGATAAAGATACACCTATTTCATAGAGTAAAAACATGGGGAGAATTGTAATAAAATCGGATGTGGGATCAGGTGGAGACAAAAGCACTCCCACTATACTTAATGCAAAATATGCATACTTTCTATTTTTCGAAAGAAAATCCGGAGTTAATAATCCTAATCTTGTTAGAAACATAACCACGATTGGCAGTTCAAAAATAAAACCAAACGGAAGTACTATGCTAGCCATAAATGAAAAATAATTGCCAGCCGTCTGCATCATCGTAAATTCTTGTTCACCTAAAGTTACGAAAAACCCGTAAACGGTAGGGAAAATGAGAAAGTAACCGCATGCAAGCCCAACAAAAAAAACAAGTGAAATAATCGGTATACTACGACCAGTTACCTTTCTTTCCGTTTCAGTAAGTGCAGGGGCAACAAATCTCCATGCTTGGTAAAGAGCAACAGGAATGGTTAATCCAATTGCTGTAATCCCTGCAACTATCATGTAAACATTCAACACTTCACTTGGCCCAAGGACGATCATCTCTTGATTGATATGTGTCCCTCTTTTTAAGAACCCAAAGATTTTGTCAACAAACGTAAATGAGAGTCCCAGGAAAAGCACGAAAGAAGCGAGGGTAAAGATTAGCCTTTTTCTAAGTTCATCTAGGTGTTCAAGCAAAACTTTCTCTTTGTCCATACAATGCTCCCCCTAAGAGTCTCAATCTGTGTAAAAACTAATTCTTCTAGGCTTCTTTTTTTACATCAATAATGTTATTCGCTTTTTTACCTTGCTGTTCATTATCTTCTTCCATCACATCAGCAGTTAATTCGCGAGTTGATTTTTTAAATTCCTTCAACGTTTGTCCAAACGCTCTACCTATCTCAGGCAACTTTTTAGGTCCAAAAAGAACCAAAGCTAAAACAAGAATTAATATCAAACCAGGAACTCCAATACTGGACATCTTTCATCTCTCCTTAGTCTTGAATTGGTTATTCGTAGTATTGTTAATGATTTTAAATCTAGGTTCATTATCCCATGCGTTTTCCTTTTGTGAATGCTAATCTAATTCTTGACCACCTTGTGGTATAACGCTCATAAAAAAGTTGACCACCTGAGCACCTCTTTCCTGTATCTTGGAGTTGTCGAGA
>NZ_JBNCMT010000063.1:0-12407 GCF_049846925.1 Brevibacillus nigriterrae | reverse complement strand
AATTGCAGGAAATGGGGAAAGAGAATTAATAGAAATGATGGGCTTAAATTATGATGATTTCAGACCTCTTGAATACGGTTTTAGGAAGTGGAGAAAGGGTTTGCGGTTGGGTAGTATACAAGTGTACTACGATTGTTCTAATGAACCTAGCGCACGTGTAATTCTCTCAGGACAGGCTTGCCGTGAATTTGAAATGCTTTCTAGCGTTGGTTGGATTGAACTCTTTCGTAGAGTGTTAACGACAAATTTTAGTTTTTCTCGTTTAGACTTGGCTATCGATGATTTTGGTCATATCGACAAGCGTCATCGTGATCGTGGTTTAAAGCCTTATTTCAAAGTTGCGAAGCTAATTAAGTTAATCGAGAAGGGTTTATGTCGATCAAAGTTTGAAAAAGGTCGTGAACAAGGTACGTTAGATTTGAATAGTGGTGATTATGAAGGTCAAACTGTTAATTTTGGTTCTGGTAAAAGCCGTATACAGATACGAATATACGAGAAACATTGGGAGCGTAAGAATAAAGGTTATGAATTAGAAGAAGATGTTGAAGTGTGGAATCGTGTTGAAGTTCAGATGCGTAAAGAGAGAGCTGAGGAAGCTTGTATGTTAATTGCTTCTGGAAAAATGTGTGTAGGGGAAATAACAGCAGGTGTCATTAAAAATTATTTGAATTTTTGTGATCGTGGAGAGGATAGTAATAAGTCACGTTGGAAAGTTTCGAAATTTTGGTCAGATTTTTTGGGTGATGTTGAACCTCTTCGTCTTAGTGCAGTGGCTCCTGATCGCACGTTGTCAAGAACTCAACAGTGGGCTTGGAAACAAGTTGAGCCTAGTCTTGCGTTACTGTGGCATGGAAATGAAGGTCGCTTGGATTGGTTGATAGAAATGCTTGAAAATGGTAGTGATCGTTTGAAACCAAAGGATTTAGAAATGCTTGAGCGTACCAAAGGTGATTATCAGTTTATGCTTGCTAGAAGAAAGCAACTTCAACAAGAAGAAGTACAAAATAAAGCCTTGAAGGTATTGCATCAGAAGTCATACTTGGATGAGGAAGGACAAGCTGTCCAAGATACTATTATGGCTGATGTGCGTTATGAATTCGAAGAGTTCAACAGGGATTATAGCGGTAGTGATTATTACAGAGATTTGGCTAAGATGAGACAGGAAAGGTATCAAGATCGCAAACAAAATAAAAATGCCCTCGCTGATGGCACAGACGAAGGGCACACGATAAATTAAAGTTAGCCTTATTATATCACATTATATGTTATAATATACCTTCAAAATATTGTAAAAAAACGAGGGTGTTTTTGTCGTTGGAATCGGGGGCTAAAGGGTGCCGAAAAAACTTGTTCCAAAGGATGAAAGAAAAGAAAATTTTACTATTCGGTTGCCAAATTGGCTTATTTTAAAGATTCGTTCACATAAGGGGTATACAAGGATAGTTGAGAAAATTCTGGTTGATTTTTTTAATAATGAAAAATAGGGCTTGTCAAATCTTGAAAAATATTGTTAATATTTGCTTATAGCAATTCGCTGTTGCGAATAAACGTTCTTATTCAACTCAATAAAAAAAAGAGAACGCTTTGTCTTGGCGGACTCGTTCTCTCTTTTTAGCAATAGCTGTACTTTGGTCGGTCAGCTATTGCGATGTATATATTGTACTTTCTATTGATGTATCTATCAATAGGTTAGTACTGTTTATGTGTGATTAAAGTCCGCCAAAGTGCGGACTTTTTTTCATTTTTAAAACCATTTTAGGAGGGGTAAGCGCATGAAAGTTAAAATCGAAGATGTTCTGTTTGTTGCGCCAGAACAAAGGAAATTTGTGAAGAGAGATACTGGAGAAGTAAGGACATGGTGGGTTGCTCGTTTTGTTGATGACAAAACCGATTTTTCTGATTTGGAGTTAACTATCCCTGATGAAGATTTGGGTAAATTGCCTGCACCTCGTAGTCGTGTTGATGTTCACTTTGATCTTGTTAAAACCAATGGGAAAGAATACAAACAAAATCCGAAAGTCGAACTATCTAAATCTAAGTCGGCGTAGGTTATGGATGAGTTGCTAGCTGCGCCACCTGTAGACGGTGGAGGTCAATCAGGTACTAATCCTACTCCTGATTACACGTCACAACTGGATGAAATCGTCTCGCTGCTTTCACGCATTGGGGTAGATGAGGTCAACGACTTCAACAATAATTTTCACGTTATACACCAAGTAACCTATGGTGATTTGCTTATAGCTTCAATGCTTTTACTGATATTGGTCACTATTATTGGAAAATGGGTTTGGGAGGGTCTGAAATGAGCCAAGAAGTTATGAATGGACTGTTTGTGGTAGGCTTTGCATCTGGCTTTACAGTGTGGTTTCTAACGTCTATAAGTGACGTGATCATCAGCCGAATGAAGGGCAAAAAGAAGCCCGCAAGCAGCTAAGAATGGACGAGCTATTGAGGGTTCTGGAAGCTTGGAAATACTCTCCTGCGGTTTTGCTGCCGATGATCTTTCTGGTAGGTCTATCCCGGTTGAAGGTGAATGCTAGATGAATTTCCTCGGCTTACTCTTTTGGTTTTTATCCGATGAGGAATTAGCAAAGTTCTGTACCGTCTATGTAGCTTCGATAAGTAGCGTGATTGGGTTGATAACGTTTTTGACTCGTTTGGGTGATCGAAGAAGTAGGTGAGAATAAATGAGTTTTGACGTAGATATTGCGAAAATTTTGCAATATGCATACAACATTTTTGCGTCTGCCTCACCACTGAGTAATTTGTTTGTTGGGGGTTCGTTCGGACTTTTCATATTGGGCGGATTGCTCGGCATTTTCAAGAAGTAATGGGCTTTGAAAAATTGCATGTTCCTGTTCAACCAATCATCGATTACGCAATTCAAGCTATTAATAGTGTCGGGCCAATAACATGGCTGTACATAGGTGCAAGCTTTGGACTCTTTATCCTCGGAGGTGTGATAAAAACATTTGTATCACGTTGAGAGGGGGTGAATTAAATGGCTGACTGGGCTGCTATGACCATCACTGGTAAAGAAATTATTGATAACTCTGTTGCTTTCATTAATGCATACTGGGGTATCGCTGCATTGGCGATTGGTGCACCTTGGGGGATTTCTCTTCTCAAAGATGTACGTGGAATCTTCAACTAAAGAAAGAGAGGGGGATGACTTCGGTTGTTCCCCTATTTTTCTAACGGGGGTTGAAACAAGTGTCACGTAATAAGTATTTTGCTTCGTGCGCTGTGATTATCGGATACTATGCGTTGCGTTTACTAGCTTGTTCTGTTGTTGTTATGGAAGTTTTAAATAGTAATCCTAAGTATCTGATAGGGTTGGACGTTAGGTCGGTGGGGTTTGGAATCGGTGCTGCATGTGCTATGATGGCTATTTTTGCATCGTTGGAAATGTATTTAGATTTGTCACGCTTAGTAAAAAAGATGCGCAATGTTCCAGATGCTTCGTAAACAAAATCCCGGCTGCAGCTCGAATTTTTGTAAACAGAATTTGAAACCAGGCTTCGCATTTTGTATACAAGTTTTGATTCCTGCCGGACGGATCGGGGGAGGTTCTTTGAAAAAGAGTATACAGTATCTACTTGTTTTTGTTTTTGTGATCTCTGCATTTTGTATGAATCTTGCTCCTGTTAATGCAGGAACTACTCAGTGCAATGGATATAGTTATGGGTCAGCTACTGGATCAAGTCCGGCTGTATGTGTTACTGCACCAGATACGATTACTTGGTATGGAACGTGGGGAAGTCTTGGTTGGTGGACTCAAATGCAACAAAATGAGACGAGGACATCTTCTACTATTAACAATGTTTATTTCTCGATTACGAAAACAGTTTGTTGTAGCTATAACGATGGAACGGCAAAAATTGTTAACAATAACCCGTTTCCAATAGTAGCGGTTTCATATAGAACAGATAGCGGTTATAAAATACCTCCAGACTTTTTTTATGATTGGGTAGTTCCTGCAAACTCTACGAAGTCCTTTAATGTCGCTGAATTTAATAGTGCTTATTCTCTAAGGGTTGGAAAGAGAAATAGCGATACAACACCTCCTGTTATAACTGCATCTCCTCCGGGTGGTTCTTATGATTCAAGTCAGACTGTTACGCTTTCAGCTAATGAAACAAGTACCATTTATTACTCAAAGAACGGTGGTTCGACTTGGACTACTTATAGTTCACCCATTGTTATCTCTACGTCAACGAATTTAACTTTCTACGGTAAAGATACAGCGGGGAATTCTTCTACTCAAATGACTGAGGTTTATACGATTGATAGTGCTGCTCCTGCTGTGACGATCTCGCCACCTTCTGGAGAGTTCGAAGAGAGTTTGTCAGTCGTTATCAGTTCAAATGAGCCGGGTACGATTTATTATTCGGTTGATGGTACAGAGCCTAGTTTGGTTTACAGTTCATCATTAATGATTACTCAGGATACTGTGGTTAAGGCAAAAGCAAAAGACACTGCTGGCAATATGTCGGCAGTTGTCTCTGCTATTTATACGAAAAGAATAATTGCTCCAACTTTGTATTTTTCTCCTGATTCTCAAAATTTTGATCGTCCATTCTCGGTGACGATTACTGCAAATTATCCAGATGCTTCGATTTATTACAGTACAGACGGTTCTGAACCTTCTAAGCCTTATACTGCTGCAATACCGATTTCGATAGATACCGTTGTAAAGGCAAAAGCGGTGTATAGGGGTGTTTCATCTCCAGTTTATGAGGCAGTTTATACGGCTTCGCCTATTCAACGAACAGATACAAAATTTTTTAAGATACCTGTCTCGATGCCTGATGTTAAGAAAAATGCGGTTGATCTGATAAAAACAGCTTCTCCTAGTATGTGGATGTTCGCATTAGCCTTTTTTGGTCTTTTGATATTTGGTGTAGTGAAGAGGGTGGGGCGTAGGTGAGATTTTTTTGTTTTTTGAGTGCAGTATTGGTTGTTTTGTTGCTCTATGGCAGTCAAGCGAGTGCTGCAACGGTTCAAGCACTGAATGTTTCGCCTAGTGAGAAGTGGATCAGCTTTGATGTGAAAAGTAGTTTTGCTAGTGCTGCTGAAACTGCTATCTATGCAAAGGTCATCTATGCAAATGGTGCGACACCGTTGTATGTCAAGGTGAATAGTTATGGTTCGAATTGTGGAGCTTGTGAGTACACGAAGAAAATGTCTGTCTGTACGGTTGATAGCTGCAAGAAAGCATCAAAAGTCGAATTCATTGTTGTCACTAGGGATGGTAGAAATGTGAAGGTAAATGAAATGGTGATTTCTCCGCAATCAACTGGGGTGGCTTCGGCAACGAAAAAACCTGTAGTCGTTTCGAATGTAAATGTTTCTAGTGGGTCACTTTCTTATTCGGTTGACGGTAGTCCTTCGGATGTTTATGCAACTGATTCTTCAGGACATAAGTATTCGGATGATGATAATGACGGGGTGATTCCTATGATCTCTCCGGGAGAGTCTAACTATAATTTCAGTTATGGCAAAGATGGTTCGAAGATTAGGTTTTCTTCTTCGGCTGACGCAATGGTTTGGCGGACAGGGCAATATGAAAACGGGGTTTTTACTACTGGTACTGGGGATGAATGGAACGGACCGACGACATATGCAGATATGGATTTTGTAAATGATGATCAGGAAATACAGGTTGATCTACAAGATGATTCTTTACAACCTTACCAGTACGAGCGTCACTATTTCGACAAGCGTGGTAACTATCTTGGTTCGTCAAACTCTGTTCCTGCTGCGTATCCTGTGACTCTCACTGCGAAAGGTGCTGACGGTGATTCATATGATTACGAAGTGAATCAAACGGGTACGGCAAGCCCTACTAATTCAGAGCTTTGGAGTGACTCGAATCAAGTTACCGAACAGGGTGATGTGACTGGTAGCGTACCGACAAATCCGACTGATCCGACTGATCCGGGCGGGTCTACGAATTGTCCTTGCTGCAATGAAGTAAAAGCCATGTTGACTACTGCGAAAGCTGCCATCGATGCACAGGGGTACAAGCTTGATGAAGTGTCGGGGGTAGTGAATCAACTCTCTTCTGCTGTAGAGCAGCAAGGTTATAAGTTAGATCAGGTTTCAAACGCTGTGGCTGCTGTTCAATCTGCTGTAGATGGGGTTTCGAATAAATTGGATGAAACGAATTCGAAGCTTGGTCAGATTCAAGACAGTCTTACACCGCATGGCAATTATTCGATTCCTCAGAAGGATTGGAACGGTCTTGCTGAACAGAATAAACCCGATATCCTTAACCAGATACAACCTGTACAGGACACGAATATTTATTTTAGTGATCCCGGTCAGGGGGAAAGTGTTCCTGCTATGCCTGCGCAACCTCCTGAGAACTACCCTGTGCCAATAGGAGAAAGTTTTGAACGTGAGAATCCACTAACAGCAGAACCTTCTCTTTCACGGATACTTCCGGGAACATCTGCACCAGTAGGGCAGCGTGATCCTGTGGGTACAGCAAACCCGGTAGGACAGCGTGATCCGGTTGGAAGTTTACCTACTATGCAACGTGATCCTGTGGGAACTTTACCTAACATGCAGCGTGATCCGATCAATGGTATTAGTCCGGTAGGGCAACGTGATCCGGTAGGGGGGAAAACTCCGGTGGGGCAGCGTGATCCGGTAGGGACGTTACCTAACATGCAACGTGATCCAGTAGGAACATTACCTACTATGCAGCGTGATCCAGTTCCTACCCGGACAGATGTACCTAAAAAGGAGTGATTCATGATGCTTGATATAAACGATATTGTTGCTTGTACGAAGGACTATTTTGGGCTTATCTCGGTTGTGGTTTTCCTCATATGCGGAACGGAACTTGGTTTTGATATTTTATCGAAGTCTAAGTCCATGTTTTGGAGGGGTTGATAGACGTGGAGGAAATTTCTGCTTATGTTATCGAGATTCTAACTTTCTATGACCGGGCTATCATTAGCGGTATTGGTATGATGTTAGCTTTTGCTTTTGGGAATAGACTGATCGAATTGTTTAGGTTCTAAGCTATGGCTGATCTGTTCGGTTATCTCATTACTGGATTGGCTACGCTGCTTTCCTCGTTCTTTGAATTTCTGACAAAGCCGATTAGTTGGTTTTTAACTTTCATGGATGGGATTTTCTATTTCATCTATAAACTAGTAACTATTTTGGTTCACGTCTTGGCTGTTTTTATGGCATTCTTCCAGTTGATTTTTGCTGTATCTGCCGGGTTGATCCGAACGGTTACCGGGTTTCTAGCTTGGAGTGGTAAGCCGTTGAGTAGTACGGTTGGTGCTGATGGTTTGAGCGTGTTCTCTACTATGTTGAGTCCTCTAGGGTTGTCTACAGTCTTGCCTATGATATTGCTTGCTTTAGACATTTTTTTGACTGCTTACGTTGTTATGTGGCTAGTGGGAGGGAGGAAAACGTGAGGAACTTCATTGATTCTCTTTTCAATCCTGCCTCTCAATTCCTGCAAGGTATCCGGGACTCTTTATTAAAGTATTCGGTAGGTCGTAACAAGCCGATTGAATTGGATAGTTTTTTCTCTCCTTTTGCTTTGCTTGGTACTTCATGGGTGGTCTTGATCAAGGCTGTTATGCTCTCCCTTTTCTCGATCACAATGTTATATGTTGCGATTGGTGCACGTGGGGTATATCTCTACTTCAAAGAAAGCATTAAATGGTGGTAGTAAACAAACTCCTGGTTGCAGCTCGAAAATTTGTATACAGAAATTGCGACCAGGAATGCGAATTTGTTTACAGTTCCCGGATGGAACGGGACGGATCGGGGCTAACCAGAAGAAAAAATGTATACGGAGGTTTATGTGGACGTTCAAAATGATGTGTTCAAGTTCTTTTTCGAGGCTGCTGCCGGGGCTTCTCTCGGTGCGTTCTTCTTTTTCTATCTACCGTTCAAGTTATTTGGTTCTCTAGCATCGTCTATCAAAAATAGATTCGGGGGTCGTAAGGATGTTAAAAAAACTGTTCACCAAGGCTAGTACGCCACACAAGGTTATTGCTCGTACAGAGAGTGGTCATGTTCGCATTCTGAAAGTTTATTCGGTTACGGATGGGATGTTGGAGACTGAAATGGGCATGTATCCAGTGAACTTGGCTACTACTTATCATGATGAATTGGACGGTGGGTTAGTGTATTTTTTTGAACTGACTCATGAGGCAATGGTCGAAGCTGAACAACTTAAACACTTGCAGCGTCAAGTGGTTCTATCGAAAATATTCCAGTTTGATACGAAGTCCGGGGCTAAAAATATTAAGGACTTGCTGCCTTACGCTATTGCGATAGTGGCACTTCTGGCGAAGTAGGAGGACATTATGGACAAGAGTTTAGAGACCGCACAGGGGTTACTTGGTAAAAGTTTGTTTAGTTCTCCGCCTAGTGATTCAAAGGAAATATTGGACTTTTTGAAAGATCATGCTGTAGCCCTGTCAGACGATCAGAGGCAGGCTATAACGCTTCTGAGGCATTTAGGAGGGTATGAGGATATAATCAGTTCTATTTTAAGTTTACGGGCTATGTCGATGCCTACGAAGGTCTATAGAACGACTATTCAGGAACTTGCAAAAGCGCAAGCTGCTGCAAAGAATTCGAGCATGGTTTCAGTATTGGAGAGCAAGAAATAATGGCAGAACCTTATATCATTATCGTAGACGGTCAACAAGGTTCGTTTAAGACTTCCTTCATGTCAGTTATAGCTCATCAGATGGGCTATTTTATGGGTGACAGGCTTTCTCTTTTTTCGAATTACGAGTTGAAGGATTCGAAGCCATTCAGGTCTTATACGGACTTTCTGGAAGTGGCGAAGTGTCACACTAGCCTGATTTTATTGGACGAGGCACAAGCCACATTGAGTTCTAGGGGGTTTTCCAATAAGGGACAAAACTCTTTTACAGAATTAATGCTATTCCTTCGTAAGCTTCGTACAACGATGTTTCTAACCTCTGTTCGTTTTGAGTTTATCGATTCGAGGATTCGGGAGATTTGCGATATTTACATTTATGCAACAGAAGAAAACGGCTTTGTCACTTACGATATTTTCGACTTCCAGAGAGTGCGATTTATAAAACGTGTACAGATTTCTGTAGCAGAATACAAAAATATTTTAACGCAGCTTAATCTATTCAGGACTTGGCGTCCAGTACGTTCTACGTCTTTGCCTGACGAGAAAACATTCCAACTGTTCCTTGAGAAACTGATCATAGAGAATGATAAGTATTGGGAGCAGGTCATATAGGATGCCTTGAGTAATGAAATGGAACAACGCAGAGCAGGGCGTGAGGCTTTAGCCCACGCCCGATGCATACAAAATATTTGAAAATTTTTTCCTCTTTGTAGCATTTGTAGTATTGTAGTATGTAGTAATATGTTGTATAATACAAATATACAATACAACATACTACATAATACAAATTTTACAAGGAGTGATTTACATGGCGAAGATCACAAAGGAACAAATTTTCGAAGTTGCGGAACAGTTGGCAAACAATGGTCAAAATCCTACGTTGGCAGCCGTTCGAAATGCGTTGGGTGGTGGCAGCTTTACGACTATTTCAGAGGCTATGATGGAATGGCGTAAGGGTCGTACTGCTCCGACGTCGCCTATTAAAGAGCCTGCACCACAGGAAATTATTGACCGGGTTGAGATTCTGGCGTCTGACATTTGGGTTGTCGCACGTGAAATGGCAAACGAGCGTCTGCGTACTGAGCGTGAAGCCTTAGAAGCATCCAGACAGGATTTTGAACGTCAACAGGAAGAGGCTGCGGAATTGGCTGACTCAATGGCTAATGAGATTGATCAATTGAAAATTCGTCTTGAAGATCAAGAGAATAAAGTGAATTTTGTTGTTAATGAGAATGAGCAATTAGGCAAACAGATTCAAGAGTCTATGACTAATGAACAGGTTTTACGTGTTAAATACACAGAGTCAGTAAGGCGTTTTGATGATTGGATGGTAACGTATGAATCAGTTAAGTCTGATCTGATCAAGGAACGTGATAATGTTTCGGAAGGTCTGGAACGTGAAAAGGAACAGGCTGTGGTCATAGCCCGTTTGGAGGCTGAGAAAAAGACAGTAGAACAGCAATTTCAGGCATTGCAAAAGCAGTATACGCATGACATCGAGGAAGCCAGAGGTTTCTTGGTTGATCTGGAACAGAAGTTAGATGCAGCACGTATTGAGGCATCTAATTCGGCTGTTGAAGCAGGAAAACTCTCTGGTGAAGTACAGGCATTAAGAAGTCAGGTAGCTCAACAGGAATCTTTGATCAAGGCTTTTGCTACTCCTCCTAGTCGTTCGAAAGTGAAGGGTGGCAAGTCGGATCAGGATAACGAGCAGTAAACAAAATTTCTTCAGCAGCAGCTCTATTTGTATACGAAAACGAGATCCTGGTTTCGCTTTTTGTAAACAAAAAATGCAATCCGGATCTCGAATATGTAAACAAAAGAAGACCAGGCTGCGTTGTTTCTGTAAACGATAAAGGAGGGGTTCTTGTGAGTCGTAAACCTATTCAAGTTCCAGACGAGTTAAAAGCGAAAGTAGAAGAGTTGAAAGGGTTAATGCACAAAAAGACAGAGTATGAAGTGATAGAACAACTGGTGTCCTATCATGATCGGAAAGGTACGCATTTGGTTGTCACTGGTGCTGTGAGGGAAGAGTTTAAAGCGGTCAAGAGCAAGCTGCGTTTTCGTGATGACGAGCAGTTAGTGAATTTTTTGCTTTACCATTACCAGAACAGTCCAACACTTAGTAAAGAAACCTTTGATATGTATATCAATGCACCACGATATGGAGCATAGAAAATGACAACTTTTGAATTCATAGCTACGTTTATTGCATTTGGTCTTCTTTGTTGTCTCGTGTTTATGGATTTTTCTAATAGACCTGATGGTAAGTAGGTGTGATTATGTTAGCCTTTGTTCTGGAAAGTATTTTTTGGGCTTTGGTGATTTCGTGTGTTGTGCTTACAGCATTATCCGTTTTTCGTGAAATTCGTAGTGAGTGTGTTCGTAGACGGGTTGTAGAGAGATTTCGGAAGGGCGGTAGAAAACTTTGATTCTTTTGTTGCCTTTGATTCTGGCTATATCCGTTTATCTACTTTCGATTGACCTTTCTTCTGATTTTATTTTAATTGTTTTAGGTGGTAGTAGTATTTTGGGTTTGATACTTGATAGTTATGTTCTCGGACCATATTTTAAAAAATCTGTTGCCGAACTAGATAAACAGGATCAGGAAGACACCGAAAAATGGTTAAGGGATCATTGGAAAAAAGAATTAGAGAAAAGGGATTGTAAACAGTGATTTGCGCAGCTCATCTTTTCTTGTAAACAAAACTTGTGACCGGCTTTTGATTTTTGTATACACTGGTCGCCCGGATCGGCTCTGGCCAGAGTAAAATATGTAAACAAGGGAGTGGTTATTTTGCAACTTTCGAAAGAGGATTATTTTTTCTTTGAGTGGTTGATAGTTGGTAAGGGCATGAGTCAGGAAATGTTTTCTAAGTTATCTCCTGTTGAAGTAGCTGAACTGCGTGCTGAATGGAAAACTTGGTTTGATAAACAGTAGACCCTTCCCTAAATGCTGAAAAAGCTTAGTTGTGCTGCTTTATTGGCAGGAGGGGGAAGGGGCTCCCCGACAGTAGCTATTTGGTTGCAGATCGGGGGGTATCGTAGGGGGAACACCCCCCCACGAAGTGAAACGGAGTGTTGCTATATTTACGGTAAAGGGTTGATATTATGCAATACGATATCATTAGTTTTGTAGTCGTTTTTATCGTTTCTGGTGTCGTTTACTTTAACACACCAATTCGTAATCTTTTTAAGTGATTAGTGAAAAGTACCCGTATACAATTCGTTAACACTCTGTTAACATTTATCTATAAAATGGAAACGGAGGTAATTATATGTCTACTCATATTCGGAAGAGTACTGTTATTAAGCAGTTGGAAGAATTTGAGCGTATGATTCAAATGACTGAAAAGGGTCATGTTTCATCTGGTGATTCGGTTCCAGTGGATCAATTTTCTTATCAAAAAGGGTTTAATGAAGGTATGATTTTTTCTATGAAGTCACTTCTTGATACTTTTAAAGCTAAGTTAAATCTCCATGAATGATGGTGTTTGAGAGAAAGAGAGAGGGGTACTATGTGGAGTGAAAAATCCCTTGGGATTGATGAGATTTCGAACATGCCCCAGACGGGTAACACTGGGGCAGTAAATACATACCCAAATGGTTTGAGGTCGCTTGTAGACTGGTTCGAGGGCACTTTAAAAATCCCCCAAATTGCAGGAAATGGGGAAAGAGAATTAATAGAAATGATGGGCTTAAATTATGATGATTTCAGACCTCTTGAATACGGTTTTAGGAAGTGGAGAAAGGG
>NZ_JBNCMT010000062.1:0-14331 GCF_049846925.1 Brevibacillus nigriterrae | reverse complement strand
TGTACTTAGACACACAGAATGAGATATGATGAAAACCGAAAAAAAGTGATGAAAAGTGAGTTATACCAAGGATTCTACGATAAAACCAGCAAGAAAAGCAAAATGAGAAAAAACGAGAAAAAAAGGCGATTTCAGACTGTAAGGGTCCGAAGGTCGCCTTTTAAATTTAGGTCATTAAAAGTTGTTTAAAACCGCATTAAATTACGTTTAATTCGGCTTTGAAAGGGATTAAAAACGGAAATTTTCTCGCTGTACCTAACGAACTTTTCCAAACGAACTTACGAACTGGTTCGTTAGTTGAAAACACTGGCGTTATTGGCAAGTTTCTCATGATGAAGTCTTTTTATAAAGTAGTTGAATAAATATGCGTAACATTGAATAAATAAACTCAATTTGCTGGTTTGATCTTAAAAGCAAGACTTTTAGCAGAATCATTAAAGGAAAACTCGAATTTTTTCCCTTTAAATTCATACTCAAGTGGTTCATTGGGTTTCTTTACTGACTCCGAAGCCAGGGCAAATATTTTATTCATGTCGGCCTGTGCTACATCTGGAATTACAATCTTGGTTGCAAGTCCCATTAAAGTCATTTGTCCAAGTACCGGGGTACTGCTGTTCAATTCTGAAGTGATCATTGAAATGCTGCTCATTTCACCATTAGTATTTTCAAAAACCTCTATGTAAGAAAAACCAGCAGGATGCGATACGTAGGAGGTTTTACCACCGATGTTTTGTTTCTTCCATTCTGTTACCGCTTGGATCGGTTCGGTAGTGACGATCCCAGGCTCCATGAAAGATGAAATAACTACCTGCGTCTTAATTCCCGAAGAAGGCAATTCGTTTGCAGGGGGCTGAGTTGTCTGAATGCTTGGTGCTTCTGCTGGCTTGTCCTGTACGACTGTTTTGACCTGGTTAACTGGCTGGGGTGTGGCAGCGGTCTTGCTGTCGGTATTTGCGGAGGTTGGGCTGATTTCTTTGGAGATACTGAAAGCCAGGATCATTACTAGGCAGACTATGAACATTAGACTAGCCTGGATGATAAAATGCTTTCTGGAAAACGTCCGGCCCTTCTGGGCGTTGTTCATAATATTGGGGCTAAAGATTCCAATTACTCCTAATAGAAAACCAATAAAACTAACGAAACTTAACCCACCAAAGACAAGAGACATAAACCATTCTCCTTTGTGATTTTATTACAAATTATACCACAATTCGATGGCGGTTATATCTTTTGACTCATTCTGGATTCAGCTTCTTCAGGTGAAAACCATTCAACAATTTTACCCAGGATATGCACTCCGTCATTTGCGCCGTAGATTAGAGGTTGATACCTGTCGTTCTCAGAAATTAAATGAATCTTGTTGCAGTCTTTCTTAAATCTTTTAATGGTGACTTCCTCCTCGTCAGCTCCCCCAATCATTACTAAAGCAATGTCTCCATTATCAACAGCGTTTTGTTGTCTCACTATGACATAGCCACCATCCTTAATACCAGCGCCAACCATACTATCTCCACGAACACGGACAGAGAAACAATTTTTATATTGCTCCGGCACTTTGATATACCCATCAATTAACCTGAATACTGAGATCGGAACGCCAGCAGCAGCTTGTCCCAGGATAGGAATTTCAACAAAAGTCTCTGCTTCATCTTCAAAACCGTTTTCCCTATCTCCAGTGATAATTTGACCAGCGATCCGTGTACCTCTACCCATCTGTTGGGTGAATTCGCGGGGAGTTTTATTCTGCGCCAGTCTCTTTATTAAAGGGGTAAGTAGTTCTATATCTTCTTTGTCTAGTGCACTTAAAGCGGAATACAGTGGATTATTGAAAAATAAAGTTGTTGCAGTCTTTCCGCTTCCTTGTGAATGCGAAATAATCATGGTTCTTCTTCTGTTATTACTCTCATCGTTTTGGTAATTCAATTCCCGTTTTTGACCCGAAAAAATGTTGTTCCAGACATTGGTGTCCAAAACAACTGGGGGCTCAGTGTTTTTGTGTTTAGGTCCCTCTCCCGTAAGGAGCCATTCCAAAGTGACGCCAAACTTCTCGGCAAGTCTTACTACGAAAACAGAGGACGGATCGCCTCCTTTGTTTTCCCAGTCGCTGATTCTGCTTGAAGAAGTGCCGATTTCTTTTGCTAACGCATCCATAGATAGCTTTTCTGCGGTTCTTAGCTCCCTTAACCTCTCTCCAAAAGTTGTTGTCATATTAACATCACTCCGTTTGAGTAGTGCCATTTTTAAATCCTCCCTAAAAATCATTCCGAAAACGGAACAAAAGTATTGTGTTTGCTCCGTATTCGGAGTAAAATGAAATTGTGGGAAGTGAGTTACCACAAATTATATCAGTAGCACCATCATTCTGACTATGACTTAGTTTGTCGATGGAGGTGAGAAATTTGTTGAGAAAAAAGCCAATCAGTACATATGGCTGGGCGATCAAAGCAAGATTGGCTGAGTTACAGATGGATCAAAAAGAATTCTGTAAACGGAATGGGATTCCCGAAAACAGAATGTCAGACTTGATTTCTGGCACAAGACCAGCAAAAAAGTACCGTAAATTGGTAGATGACATTTTGTTTGCGGAGCGACGTCTTCCGAAAGCAGAGTAATTCAGTTGAAAGAGGGAGTTAAATGGACAAAAAGCCTCATCTGATCCACCCTAGCGACCTATCAGTAATGTTGAAATCTTTGGCGACTATTGACGAGACACAGAAAAATTCAGCTTTCAGGAAACATCATGAATCGATCATGCAACACTGTGCTAATTTAGTGGCACAGATAACACCTGAAATTGAAGAGTTAAGCACTCAAATTTCTTTCCTAACTAAACGCCGTGAATACCTGATGAGTCTTTACAACGATATTTACACCAAGTTTTCGGAAAGCAGCAAGGAGTGGGACCAGTACAATCAGCCATCTATCGAAACAAGCCAAAAAGCTGATTAAGGAAGGAGGCAGACCGTGGGCGAGTTGCAACTTTTAACCGTCAAGGAAACCGCTCGTCTCATGGGTATATCCGAGCGAGCGGTACAGAAGCAAATCAGTAGCAACAAGCTAAAAGCTAATGCGGTAAAAACTGGAACGCGAGGGCGCGGAGGGATTGAATATAAAATCCCCGTTTCTTCTCTCCCTATCCAGGCACAGAAAAAAGCAGTCAAGTTGTTCAAGGAAGTAGTTGAAAATAGCGCTGATCAAAAGGGACAAGCTCCCCTTGAAGTATTTAGTGATCAAGAGCGCGAGCAAATTGGTTTCTGGAGAAATTGCTTCGAACAGTGGCAAGCCTTCCGCTCTCAACCAGGAATGTCCAAATCAGAGCTGGATGAAATGTTCTGCGAAAACTGGAATCTTGCTCATTCTGAAAATCAAGTGACAGCCAAAACACTACATCGGAAATACAAGTCCTGGACTGAACAGGGAGACGCTGCCCTGATAGATCGCCGTGGCGGTTGGAATCGCGGAGAGTCAACCATACCTGAAGTGGTCTGGAGTTTATTTCAGCAGTATTACCTAGATGAGAATAGGCCCAGCGCCCAAGCATGTTACAGGTGGGTGAGCATTTGGGCCAAGGAAAACAACTTCGGTCCGTTACCATCTTGCAAGGCTTTCGAGCGAAGGATCACAAACATACCTTATGCAGTCATCCGCATGTATAGATACGGCGAGAAAGACTTCGATGATAAAGTCGCACCGTTTGCCCGCCGTTCTTATCAAGGACTTGCAAGCAATGATATTTGGGTCGCAGACAACCACAAGTTTGACGTAGTGGTAAGGCGTCCAGACGGATCAACCTATCGCCCACAAGTAACCATGTATACCGATGTCCGAAGCCGAAAAACAATGTCCATTGTCGTATCTGAAAACCCCAACTCCGATACAAACCTCCTGGCAATACGAAAAGGCATCCTCAAGTATGGCATCCCCAAAGTGGTCTACACCGACAACGGTATGGACTTCCTCGCAAGCGACATTGGAGGACGTGGACGGCGCAAGACAAAGAAAAACGATGGTGAACACAAACCGCCTGCGGTGTTTGAGCGATTGGGCATCCGAATGATGAACGCCAAGGTAAAGAATGCAAAGGCGAAACTGGTTGAACGAACCTTTAGGGAAGTAAAAGAAAACTTCTCCAAGCTGTTCCTCACCTATCAGGGTGGACATGTCAAGGAACGTCCAGAGCGGCTGCTAAAAATCTTGAAAGACCCAAACAACATTGTCACGGAAGAAGAATTTGCCGAAGCTTTTGAAACCTTCGCTTTTGGCTGGTTAGATCATCAACCACACCACGGAGATGGGATGAACGGAAAAACGCCTCACCAAGTTTATGCCGAGCAGTTGGTTGAAAAACGCACTGCGCTGCCGGAGGACTTAGACCTGATGCTGATGCGTTCTTCCAAGCCAGTTACGGTTGGCAGGAACGGCGTCCGCCTCACGCTTTACGGTTACGGCCTCGATTACTACAACACGGAACTGGTTGCTCAGTATCGCGGTAAGAAAGTCTATGTTCGATTCGATCCAGCGAATTTGGGAGAGGTTCGGGTCTATGACCTGGAGGATCGTTTCCTGATGACAGCCACTCATAAAAAGGCTTTGGAATACGGGGCCAGCAAGGAAGATATTAAGGACGTGGCAAGCGAGGCCAAGAAGATCAAGAAGAAAGTAAAAGCCTACAAAGAAGCACTTGTCGCGGAAATTTACGCACCTGATCCGATAGACCTTGTGATGGGACAAGCCCGCAAGAATCTGGAAGAAGCTATAGAAGCTGAAGCAAAAGTTCTCTCCCCGGTTCGATCAGGTGAGCGGAAAGTCGAAGCAGCTCCACTCAAAAAGGCTGTGGGCCAAGCAAATAACATTAACCTATCCCGCATGATAAATGCGGCTCAAAAAACCAAGAAGTAAGGAGCGGTTTTCATGGTTGTCACCAATGAATGGCTGGAACTGATTCAGGCCATAAAAGACCACATGGAAAAAACGGGGATGTCACAGTCAGGAGTAGCAAGAGCATTGGGTATATCGCCTGCGGCTCTCAGTCAGTTTTTGAAAGAGACCTATCCATCCCCTCACAAGCTCTTTGGAAAGATTCGGGCTTTCCTCGCAGTTGACGAGGCCAGAGAGGTAGCACCGCAGAAGCCGGATTTTGTACATACTTCTCAGTCACAAGCGGTCCTGGACATTATCACTTACTGCCATGTTGCAAATGTACTGGGCATTGTTTACGGGGATGCAGGGATCGGCAAGACCGAGGCTATTCGTGAATATGCTCGTAACCATCCCGAAGCGGTTGTCATCACCATGTCACCGGCTTTTGGAACGACTAAAGGCGTTACGGAAAAACTGGCAAAGGCGCTGAAGGTTCAAGAGGGTCGATCCATTCGGCGGATGTATGAAGAGATCAACGAGAAACTGGTGGAATCCGGCAGGGTCATCATCGTAGACGAAGCACAGCATCTTCCTTTGAAGGCTCTGGATCATCTGCGCTCCATCGCGGACGAAAGCGGCGTCGGTATGGTCCTGATCGGAAATGAAGAAGTTTATACCCGGATGACGGGCCGAGGCGAAGCAGCATTCGCTCAGTTGTTCTCTCGTATCTCCATGAGAAAGAATGTCCGCACGGAACTAACTCAGCCGGAAGATATGGAGCTGCTTTTCCCACACCTGCAAGAAGAAGAACGAAACTTCCTGCTGCGAATCTCCAGAAGCAAATACGGCATTCGTGGAGCGGTCAACGTGTATGTAAATAGCGCAGCCAACCAAAACGTAAAGCTGCAAGGGCTGGTAGACATGGCGAGATACATGGGGATCGGAGCATGAGGGCAATAAAAAAAGCCTGAGTTAGCGGCTCAGACTTTTAGCGGGATAGCACCCTATCCATTCACTTTTCAGGGACCAGTATATCATGGCTGTTATCCCGATGGAAAGGGTGTTTCCTTCGACAACCAATAATTGGAGGGTAAGCCTATGTTCATCTGGAGAGGTAAATTCGTTTCCTATGATGGTCACCGCTGGGTGGTCAATGAGATTTTTTCTGATCGGGTCAGTCTCGTTCGCTTTGTTGATGGGATGCCATTTGAACGAGAAGTAAGCCTCGCCCAACTGGATCGAGGCGGGTCTTGGTTAAAAAAGGGGTTGGTTGGATGACCCTTGACAAAGACACTCTCGACCGATTTATAGCCAGTGTGTTCCAACAGCTTGATGAGGACGGCCTAATCCAACAGATTAACGACGATTATGTCCTCACCGAAAAAGGCAAAGCCCGCATACAAACGCAAATCGACAAGATGACTCCAGGGCGACTGCTGATGTTTGAAATGTATTTTGCTGAAAGGTTTGGTGTTCCACTCACCTACGATATTCCACGAAAGGACTGAATCATCTGAATGGATGCACAAAAGGAAAGTGTGTTTCGGGCTTGCCGACATGCTCTTACCGATGAACAGCAGCACTTAGCCGATGTTCTACTCAAGAGATACAGCGAAAGCGATCTCCAAAAACTAGCTGCATACTTTACTTGCATAGCCAAAACTCGCAAGGCTGAGAAACTTGCTTTAAACGTCATTTTAACGCAGCTTAAATACTTCATGGATTACCCAACTGAAACGGTGATTCAAGCTGCTGTAATTCACTCTAGCAAGTACCCGGACAGGAAAGAAAACTACACGCAAGGCATACTGAGAAACCTTGCACAACAAGAGGGATTCAAGAAAAAGAACAATGGGCAGGTGATCGTTGATGGAGGGGCTGCAAGGGTTTCTGGATCAAATGAAGGCCAGCATCGCGGGAAATATGCCGACCACTACGTCACAGGAAGCGAGTTGCCCATTTAACAAATGTGACGGCAGCATGTGGAAGATGGTGCAGCTCCCAGGCAAAGGCAACTGTGAGGTGCGCTGTGAGTGCTACGATTACAAACTCTTTCAACTCAGCATATCTGACAAATGTCCACATCATGAATGCGATGGCAGCGGATGGACGCTCTTCCTGGATGAAGAAAATGGCGTCTGCCGCCGTAAAGAGTGCAAATGTCTCATCCAAGAAATTGAACAAAAACGCCTGGACAAGCTCTTCAAAATTGCGCGAATACCAGTGAAGTACCTAGACAAACGCCTTGAGAATTACGATGCGGAGGCTGGAACAGAGCAGCATACAGCTTGGCGCATGGCAAAGCGATACGTTGAGCGGTTCCAGGAGCTGCGATCCGAAGAGAAAAACGGACTCTTTATGTTTGGAAATCCTGGCACTGGAAAAAGTCATTTGAGCTATGCCATTCTTCAGGAACTGATGAGGCACGGGGTTGCTGGCATTTGCGCAACAGTCCCCGATCTCATGGAGTCGCTACGGCCCGGTGGTGATGAATCCCAGGATACAAAAAAGATGCTGGAGGCCCTCAAGACAATGGACCTTCTCATCCTTGACGATCTTGGAGCTTGCAAATCTACACCTTGGGTAACAGAACGGGTGTACATCATTCTAAATGCCCGTGCCTCTAATAACCTCCCGACTATCATCACCAGCAACGAGGACCTGGACACGCTGGAAGCTCTTCTCGGTTGGGACCGGATCGTCAGCCGAATCTTGGGCATGACCCACGTCGTCCCTGTTCATGGCGAGGATTACAGGAAGAAGAAATGAAACGGGACATCAAGGTTTTGAGTGACTATTTCCGTGAAAGGGATGCTCCTTCGATTCCGCAAGAAGGATCAGTAAGGCCCGGTGTCTGTGTCTGCGGTCATCGGGGGCCATTCAAACTACGGTTCAAAAATCATGTGTTGTACAGGCATTGCCCCACTTGCAATGACGCAGTGGACATGGATAAAAGGAGCTGAAAAGCATGATATACGATTATCTGCCTGACATCATCGAGAGGACTTGCAATGCAGATCACTATGCAAACAACTATAAAAGTAAGATCAAAGGGTTTCGGGGGGCGTTCACTATCGAAGATATGATGTTCTTCCAGACAAAATTAGAAGGAGCTGCCAAGGATGAGCCAGAAGCGCAGGCCGGGTAAACCTCCCGTTATTATCCCTCGTAAAATCTCCGATTGGATCAGGCAAAACACGACCTATGCTTCAGTCAACAACTACAAGGTTGGCGGCGGCACTCCCGCCTGGAATGCTCAAAGTCAACGCTTGAAGTAACTGTCGAAACACTTCCGGCCTCCGGGGGTGTCAGTGGGAAATGGCCTTCCCACTCTGATGATGACAGGCCAAAAATACACACACAAAGGATGATGAAATTGGCAAAAAAGAAGGCAGCTCCCACCTTCCAAAGCTGGGATGAAGTCAACCAAGCGCTGCGGGAAATCAGTGTCCTTGACGCCCAGGTTTCCTCTGCTGAAGCAAACATGAATAAGCTTATCAATGACATCAAGGCAGACACGGAAGCCGTAGTTACTCCACTGCTCCAACGGAGAGCTGAGCTTGAGAAACACGTCCAGGACTTCACAGAGTCCCGTGTTGATGAGTTTAAGGATAGCAAGACAAAGGCCCTGACGTTTGGGGAAGTCGGTTTCCGAAAAACGACAAGCATTGTCACCCGTAACGTCAAGGCGATCCTGGAAGCCCTGAAACAAAACAAAATGTTTGATTGCATTGTCACTAAAGAGTCTATCGACAAAGACGAACTGGCAAAGTATGACGATGCTGCTCTCGCAAAGATCGGTGCAAAGCGCGATGCAAAAGACAAATTCTTTTACAAACCAGCAGTTGAAAGGATTGAAGCCCAATGACAACAACGCCAAACAGCCGTAAACGCAACGATCCTCAAACAAGACTTAGGTCTATCCCCCAACCAACTGAGGAAGTGGCTCTCAGCATCATGAGAAACATTGAAGGCCAGGAAGTCGCAAAAGTTTTGGGTGCTGCGAATGCCTTTGTTGGGTCACTCGATCCGGCAGACCGATATGAGCTGACACTCATCGTTAAAAAGATGCCTTCAGAGATTTTAGCCGAAACGCCCTGATTCGTCAGGGTGTCGCGAGGGAATGACCTTCCTCGCCTGATGATGGCAGGTCGGAAAGGAGTGTAATAATTAAGATGGATCAAACCGAACAGCAAAAAGTAACAAGGGCAATAACCCCTGAAGACTGGAAGGACATCGAACAAAGGATGCAAGGATTCTTTGATCGAGTAAAGCTCGTTTGCGACGGCTACGAGCTGACGCTTGCTCTCAAACGGATCGGGCAATTCAAAAATGCGATTGCGGTCTACGTGAATGGAAAAATTGAAGGCAGATGGTTTGTTGAGGATTGCGAAGAACGGCGACGTTTCCTCTGCCCAAGAACCAAGAGCTTTTATTCCAGAAAGGACATGGCAGACTTCAAGAAAATATCCAAGCGCATTTTCAAAGAAATGCAAGCCAAGAACAAATACGTGTATTACGATCCATACTGGACATCGTTCCGAGCATTGAAAAGCCATTTGATCAAGAACAATAAGGTGATTGAATTGGTATGTAATGAATGAGCAAGCCGAAACACTCTCCTGCTGTGGGGGTGTCGTGAGGGAATGACCTTCCTCGCCTGATGATGGCAGGTCAAGGGATATACGCTGAAGGCAAAAGAATACGGCAAGAGTTATACTACCCCTTCCTCTTGCCCTCTTTCGCCTCCAGGGTATATCCAAGTGCAATCTTCAGAGTGTTTTTAAAACGTGTTTAAAAGGGATGTGAAAGAATGATTGAACGTAAGCAGCTCGCCGTTCTCCACATCGCAAAAAAGGACTTGAGCCTTGATGACGATGTGTACCGTCAAATTCTTCAGCAAGAAGCTGGAGTCTCCAGCAGCCGCGATCTCTCCCTTGACGGCTTTAGAAAAGTGATGAAACGCCTAGAACATCTTGGCTACAAAGGCAGCGCAAAGCCCAAACAGACCAGGAACAAACCGAAAGACCCGAACGCGATAGTCGGGCCGTGGCAAGCGCAAAAAATCCGGCAACTCTTTGCAGAACTGGGCTGGCATGAACCTGATAGACAACAAGGCTTCACCAAGAAGATGATAGGCAAGCCTTGGGCGCAGACGCGATCCGAGGCAAACAAGATCATCGAAGGGTTAAAAGCGATGATAAAACGCCAAACGAAAGGAGATGCACAGGATGGATGAGGTAAATCAGTTGGATGACTGGGCCAACCAAGTGACAATGGATGAGCTGCCGCCTACTACTCGACCCATCGCCAATCTGATTGGTATTGAATCAACCGTAAAACTTATCCGTAAATTCGGTGGTGATATGCTATATCTCCCCAAGGAGGACACGCTTTTCCGATCCATCCGGGACAAACGGATCAAGTCCGAATTTAACGGATCGAATTACAGGGAGCTTGCCCAAAAGTACAACATTTCTGTATCATGGGTAAGAGAAATCTTGGCGGACACACCTCATCCAGGACAAATGAACATCATGGATTTTCTCGAAGAATAGTCGGTTTTTCCTTCAAATAACTTTCTCAAGTGCATTTTTGGAAAGTGAATAATTGGTAATGTTAACCTCAATCTATAAGGATTGAGGTTTTTTATTTTGCCTTGAAAGGAGGTAATGGAATCGGATGTCTACAGACATTCTTGTCACAGTAAATAGTATCGCACTTGGCATTATTACCATCCTTCTTGCCGTGGTCGGCTTCTTCCTGAAAGACATTTACAACACGAATCGACAACAACAGCAGCGGAGTGAAATAGCGATCAAAAAGCTTGAAGACGATCTCTCCAAACACAAAGAGTCTCTGCCAGAAAAGTACGTCATGCGGGAGGATTTCTTCCGAGAGATCAACACCCTGGAGCGAAAGATTGACACCATTGGACGAGACATAACGGAACTAAATAAAAACGTATCGAGCTTGGTCTCTCTTGTAGGAGGTAACACAAATGGAAAATAACCGTGAGCTGCGCGGGTGGATACTCCGGGTGATCGACAAAGCCTTCCCCGATCCGCTGAGTGTCACTATCGTTCGGGATCAGTTGCTTGCCCTTGGCTTTGCTCCAGACAACCTGGGCATGAAAGCAAACCTCGCCTATCTGGAAGAAAAAGAATACATCCATAAAGAAACCGCAAAGGCTGGCGGGATCGAAAGGGAAACAATCCGGCTTACCGCTCGCGGGAAAGACCTGTTGGAAGGAAACATCCCTGATGATCCTGGTATCCAGTTGGGGGCTAGGTTCGGATGACGACGGATCGCAACCGCAGCCATTCAAAAGTCAACAAGTTACCTGCCAACCTTCAGGCAGCAATCAATGACGCTATCGTCAACGGCAGGCTCACCTACAAGCAGATTCATGAAATGGTTGTCTCATCCGGTCATGACATTAGCGAGGCGAGTTTACAACGATACGGAAAGAAATTTCTTGCCAAGTTGGAAGCGATCAGCATTGCGAGGGACCAAGCAAAAGCCATCATCGAGAGCAGCAACGGCCCGAATACCGACATGGCAGAAGCTACTTCCACTGTGGCTTTTCAGATTCTCATGGACATGTTGGTGAACAGCCCGAAGAAGCCGGGAAAGGCAACGCTTGACGCAATCAAAGCACTGGCTACGCTTGAGCGCTCCACCATCGCCCGTGAAAAACTGAAGTTTACTGCGGAAAAAGCTGTGAAGGAAGCTGCGGATCGGATCAAGGCGGAGCTGCGCGAGACCATCACGAATGACCCGGACCTTTTGGACAAGTTGATCCTGATTGTGGAGTCGAATGCCAATGTCCCTGCTTAAAGACCTTGTTCCCAAACGCGAAGATCAGGCGATCTCGTTTATCGAGTATTGCCGAAAGCATCTGACTCTTGACGATGGCAGGCCCTATGATCCTATCGGGCGAGGCTTCATGAAAGAGATCGTGGACAGCTATCACACCCACCCGCACATGACTGTAGAGAAAGGCGCGCAGACGGGTTTCTCTACTCTAGCAATCGCCCACACGCTTTACATGGTAGATGTCCTGGGCAAAAACATCATCTACTATCTACCAACTGATGCAATGGCAAATATGTTCGGCCCAACCCGGTTTGATCCGTATGTCCAGCGCAGCGAATATCTCAGCAGCCGCATACGTGGGACCGACCAAAAGAGCCTGAAGCAGATCGGGACCCACTTCTTTTATATTCGTGGTCTCGTCAGTAAAACAGGGGCTATCTCCATTCCTGCCGACGAGATCATCTTTGACGAAGTGGCGCTCATCAACCCGGAAAATATGGAACTGGCGCAAGACCGTATTTCCGCGCCTGGATCACTGGGCTGGCAGAAATACTTCTCCGTGGCCCTGTTTGAATCAGATGGGATCGACGAACTATTTGACGCTTCAGATAAGCGGCAATGGATAGTCACCTGCTATGGTTGCAGACGAGAGGCCACACTTGAGAGTGACTTCCCTGACAACATCGTAAAAAAGAACGGGGACGTTTTTCTTGTCTGTCCAAAATGCGGTCATAAGCTAGACGTCACCAACGCTCGTTGGGTCGCTGAACATCCAGGCCGTGACAGTCGCCTTGGCTACCGTGTCCCGCAGCTCATCATTCCAGACACAAAGCTTTCTCTGATTTACGAAAGATGGGAGAAAGCAAAGGATCGCCCATCGAAACGGGCAACCTTCAGGCGAAGCGTCCTTGCTCTCCCTGACTCCGGCAACATGCAGCCGATTTCTCCTGCTGTCCTGCAACGTCTGGAAGAGCTTTCCGACTACTACTTCCACGATCATAGCGATGTTGTGACTGGCGTCGGGATCGACATGGGCGACAAAGCCCACGTTGCGATTGCCCAGCCCTACGGGGCAGAAGGAATGCTCCCTATCGCATTCTTTGAGGTAGAGGTTGAAGAGCTGTCCGAGTTGGTCAAACACATCGAAGAAGCGTTCAACCCTGGCGCGTTGGTCATTGACGCTATGCCGTACAAGACCGAATCGAAGAAGATCGTCCGGCAGCTTACAAAATGCCGGGGATACATTCAGTATTTCAAAGGCACGGAGCTGAAGGAAGGTGAAGAAGGCGAAGGCGAAAAGGCCGTCAACAAGGTCACTGTAGATCGGGACGAATCCCTGGACGAAACGACAGACCTATTTGCTGCCAACCCGCCGCTTGCTCTTCTCCCCAAGCCGCGCAATCCGAAGGAAGAAGTCACTATCAACACCGTCAAGCTGCATCTGAAAAAGCTGGTCAAAGAAACATCCGGCAGCGGCGAGGACGCGACGATTCACTACAAGAAGAATGTCGCCAACCACTTTGGTATGGCGATCAACTCAGCTCGTATCGCCTTGCAACTGGCCCTGGGCCAAAGCAGGATGACGGGGCCTGCCGAATACACACCAGTGGTCAGATCGAGGTTTAGGAAGAAAGGAGCGTACTAATGGCACAAACACCTGAAATGAATCGAATTGCCGTTGTGTCGGTGCGTGATCGTTTTTACTCCTATCCGACATCCGGCCTTACTCCTGAGAAACTGGCCCGGATACTGAGACAGGCAGATGAGGGCGACATCGCTCTGCAAATGGAAGCCTTCGCGGAGATGGAAGAAAAGGACCTGAAGCTTGGTTCCCTTCTCCAGACAAGAAAAAACGCCGTGCTGGGACTCAACTGGGAGGTGATGCCTGCCGACGAATCCGAGGAAGCAAAGCGCAGGGCCGAGCTGATCAAGAAAGCGATGGAGTTTGAAGGGCTGGAAGATACCCTGCTTGACCTCTTGGACGCGATTGGCAAAGGCTTCTCTGTCTGTGAAATCGAGTGGAATTATGACCAAGGGATGGTGCTTCCCAAAAGAATCCCGTGGGTGGACACAAGGCGCTTTACCTTCGACCTGGAAGGCAACATGCGCCTGATAACAGACGAGAACCCGACAGGCATGCTGCTTCCGACCAACAAATTCATGGTTCATCGCTACAAGGCAAGAAGCGGATCAATGGTCAGAGCTGGGATCATTCGCTCCTGCGCCTGGATGTACATGTTCAAAAATTATTCCATTAAGGACTGGATGACGTTCCTGGAGGTCTTTGGAATGCCGATCCGGGTCGGAAAGTATGAGCCTGGAACGCCCGATCATGATAGAGCGGTTCTGGAAAGGGCCGTTCAAGCTATCGGATCAGATGCAGCAGCCGTGATCTCCAAAAACACCATGATTGAGTTTATCCAGACGGCCCAAAAGTCTGCTGATCCCTTCAAGGACATGGTTGCTCTTGCCAACTCCGAAATGGCCCAAGCCGTATTGGGGCAAACCCTTTCAAGTGACGTCGGATCATCCGGCAGCCGAGCCTTGGGTCAAACGCATGGCGAGGTACGTCAAGACCTGCTGGAAGCAGATTGCAAGGGATTGGCGGAAACCTTCCGGCGTTATCTGTTCAAGCCGCTGATCTTCTTCAAC
>NZ_JBNCMT010000061.1:0-15107 GCF_049846925.1 Brevibacillus nigriterrae | reverse complement strand
CCCGGGGATACTTATGGCAGCCGGCAATGGAAGTGTTACGGTTAGAAGGACGCAACCCTACTATGGCCCAACAGAAGATGTAGTCATTTCGACTCGTTCCATTACCTTCGTAAGAGTACTTTCCTTCGAATGAAGAAGCTATCTGTTATCATCCCTGCTCAGAATGAGGAAGGGACAATCCAGGCAGTCATTCATGAAGCCCAAAAGTTAAAACCCTATGAGATCATCGTTGTAATTAACGGGTCCACTGATCGTACATTTGATCTCATATCAACACTGGATTGTAAAGTTATTCAGTTTCCCGAGCCTCTAGGCAATGATGTTGGCAGAGCTGTTGGTGCCTATTATTCAACTGGGGATTTTTACCTTTTTTTGGATGCCGATATTGTTATAAAAGGTGAAGAACTCATGCCCTTTGTTGAAGCGATGAACCGTGGGGCACAGGTTGCTTTTAATAACTTGGACTGGTCTGGAGCTCTCCCTATTCGCCCACATATCACAACCGTTGCGAAGGTCGCTTTTAACTGGATCACAAGAAGAATACAATCCGTTAATTCTCTTTTAGCCGTGCCTCATGCAATTAGCAAATATGCAGTCGATTCTATCGGTTTCTGGAACCTTGCTGACCCTATAGTAGCCCAGACATTACTTACAGAACTGCAAGTCTCCATGGTTACTCCAGCCTCTATTGATGTTATCACTCGAAATCGTCTTCGCCCCATTCATTTTACCAATCACGTTCATTCCCCCTATCCGATTACTACCGATCGAATTATCGGAGACCACCTTGCTTCGATTCATCATTTAATTGTGCAAAAGGGACCACGTTGCGGTTTCCATGATGGATATAAAAATCGACAACTGGTGCAAAATTATGTACCCCAATACAACCTGACTAAAGCGAAAAGAAGTGCAGTTATCCCTGTCACGAAAGAAAAAGAAGGGATTCAGGCAGTCATTCAATCGGTTCAGCTTGCGGGTGTTGATGAAATCATCGTCGTGGCTAATGGCTCAGATTCAGAGACTATTGAAATTGCCAGAACCGCAGGAGCTATCGTTATAACTTTTCCCACCCCGCTTGGTCATAATGTCGGTCGTGCTATTGGTGCAGCTATCAGCACTGGTGAAGTAGTTCTGTTCGTCGATGGCGATTTTGCTATTCCTCCTGCTGACCTGGTGCCATTTATCCAGGCGATCGAAAATGGAGTAGATGTTGCTTTGAATGATTTGCAGTCGCTCCTGGATAAATTTCATCCTCTGGATATTATTAGTGCAGTTAAATACTTCCTAAACCTATCTGTGAAGAGGCCCGATCTTCTCAACAATTCAATGACCGCAGTCCCACATGCCATGCACCGAAGAGTGATTGACTCAATAGGCTTTGACAAATTAATGGTCCCTCCACTGGCACAGGTTCACGCACTGTTAGCTGGATTTAACGTGAACGCCGTACACTATGTTGACGTGATAAAACCGAATCGCATGCGAGACGATCATACAATGAACAATAGTTATACTTCAGCTTTTGACCGTATTACCGGAGACCATATAGAAGCTCTCCATTATCTTTTTCAAGTAACCAATAGTCGTGGTGGCTTCAGTGATGGTGAACGATACCGTTCTATCTTAACGACATTGAGGGGGGAAAAATAGGTTGGATTCTCCACATCAAGACATCGCAATTATTGGACTTGGTTACGTTGGTCTACCATTGGCAGTGCACATAAGCAGTATTGGCTATCGAGTACTCGGGATCGATAAAGACGTTTCAAAAATTGACTCCATTAAAAAGGGAATAAGCTATATTCCGGATGTTTCTTCAAATGAACTTGCATCTCAATTGGAAAAGAAAATGATGATCGCTGTGGTACCAACCGAACAGGTTGCAGAAGTAGATACCGTCATTGTGACTGTGCCTACCCCTGTAACAAAAGATGAAAAGAAACCTGATTTAAGTGCTTTGATCAGTGCAACACAGTTTATCAGCAAATATCTTCGGAGTGGTCAAACAGTTATTTATGAAAGCTCAACCTATCCTGGCACGTTAGAGGAAGTCATCCTTCCCATCCTTTCCTCTTCAGGATTACAGGTTGGGATTGACTATCATTTAGGCTACTCTCCAGAGAGAATTGATCCGGGAAATACAGCATTTCACTTGAGCCAAATCCCCAAAGTCGTGAGTGGACAAACGCCTGCTTGCTTGGAAAAAGTGATTGGACTTTACAGCAAAGTATTTGAGACAATCGTTCCTGTCAGTTCTCCCAAGGTAGCAGAAATGTGCAAAATCTTCGAAAATATCCAACGTCTGGTTAACATATCGCTCGTTAATGAAATTAATACCATTTGTTCAGCAATGAATGTTAATTTTCGTGAAGCATTGGCTGCGGCCTCTACCAAGCCTTTCGGTTTTACCCCATTTTATCCTGGTCCAGGGATTGGGGGGCATTGTATACCAGTTGATCCACTTTACTTTCAATGGAAAGCAAAAGATTTTAATCTCTCCAGTGCTCTCATTGAAGAAGCACTTAGCATCAATGCAAGAATGCCGAAAGAGATTGTCAAACAAATAGAAGAAATGCTTCCAAAAAAGAATGAGAAACACAATTCAACGATTCTCCTTATCGGTCTTACCTACAAAAGAGATGTAAATGATGTGCGTGAGTCGCCTGCTATCGAGGTTTTTGAATTATTGCTGCAAGAAGGATACAACGTCCTCTTTCATGATCCACTGATCCCTGAATGGACGATTACCAACCAAAAACGTGTTTCACAGTCGCTCACTCGGGAGCTTCTTCAGCAGGTAGATATTGTTGTTATCTTAACAGACCATACTCGAGTGGATTGGAAGATCGTTTTAGACAATGCAAAACACCTGATTGATACAAGGGGCGTTTATGCTGACTGGCAGGAGAGTGATACGATTTGACGATTGAGATGAAACAACGGTGTCTGGTTACGGGAGGCTCTGGTTTTATCGGCTCTCACCTGGCTGAACGACTCCAACAATTGGGCCATACAGTAACGGTTCTGGATAATTACAGCCGTGGACAGAGATCGTATTGGGATCAAAAGAGAGATGGTATCACGTATTTGGAAGGCAGCATTCTTGACGAACAACTGATTGGTCGTCTGGTCCCATCTCATGACGTAGTGTTTCACCTGGCTGCCATACTTGGTGTAAAAACAACAGTCACCCAGCCACTGGAGATGATGGAAAATAATCTGTTTGGAACGCTAAACATCCTGAAACATGCCATGCCCCAGCAAACAAAAGTTATTTTTGCCTCGACTTCAGAGGTATATGGAAAAGGAACTCCTCCCTTTTCAGAAGAAAGCGATCGGCTCTATGGGCCAACTTCGAAAATGCGCTGGAGTTATGCGGTTGAAAAAACATTTGAGGAAACGCTTTGCCTGGGTCATGGTTTGCGTGGATTGCCAGTGACCATTCTTCGTTACTTCAACGTTTATGGACCACGCGCAAAGGTAGGGCCTTATGGTGGAGTGATTCCCCGCTTTATTCAGGCTGCTCTCGAAGGAGCACCGATTCAAGTTTATGGTGACGGAACACAAACCCGTTCATTTACCTATATTAGCGACGCCGTAGAAGCGACCATTGCAGCAATGAGTGCTAAAGCGAATCAGGAAATCATTAATATCGGCTCCACACATGAAATCAGTATTGCTAAGTTAGCCTCCATCATAAAAGAGAATACAGCTACAACCTCCCCTATCAAAAATGTGCCTTTTGAGGATGTGTATCCAATCGGGTTTGAAGAAATTCCGAACCGTGTGCCCGATCTTGTAAAGGCAAAAAAATTGCTTGGATATGACCCCAAGGTATCATTAATGGAGGGAATTCGTCTTACAATCGAGTGGTTCCAAAACGATATATTGTCAAGAGCGGAGTGATACATTCGTGCTTTCCTCCAATAAAACACTATCGATAATTATCCCGGCTTGCAATGAGGAAGCGACACTCCATGGTGTTCTTGAATCATGCAAAGCATTACATCCAAAGGAAATTATCGTAGTTGCCAATGGGTGTAGTGATCGTACCGAAGAGATTGCAAAAAGCCATGGGTGCATGCTCATCAGTGAACCGTCTCCTCTTGGAAATGATGTCGGAAGAGCTGTTGGTGCCAAACAGGCTACAGGCGATGTATTATTGTTTCTGGACGCCGATTTTGCGATTGCTCCTTTGGTTCTGCAAAATTTCCTGCGGCCCATTCTATTCGGAGACAGAGATGTCGTATTGAATGACTTTAACGCGTTTTTTTATAAGAAACACCGTCCACATACAATTACAGTATGGAGACAGGTGTTTAATGAATTGCTGGATAGAAAAGATTTGAAAATCGACTCAATTCTCTCCGTCCCGCATGCAATGACCAGAGAAGCCTTACAAAAAATCGGAGTAGTTGCTTTAGCAAATCCTATATTGGCTCAGGCAAGAATGATCAAACAAAACTTATCAATTGCCCATGATACTAGCATTGATGTTATTACCCCAAACCGGTTTCGACCGCTGGAGCATGGGCACACAGTTCCCGGATTGCCCAGAGCGGAAAAAAGGATGATTGGCGACCACGTTGCGGCATTGGCGGAAGTTTTTGATAGCTCTCGAGGTGGCTTTAGCGACGGGGGACGGCGAAGAGACATCATTTCACAGATACAGTCAGGACAATACCCACTCCCTATTACTTCACATGGGTGGGGCGTTACAACACAGTTGTACAAGGAGAAACAATTATCGGTAATAATTCCTGCTCAAAATGAAGAAAAGACGATTGGTGATGTCATTACACAAGTAAGAAAAATTGAACCCTTTGAAATTATCGTAGTAGTGAACGGTTCAAGTGATTCAACAGCACAAATCGCCACAGCACTCGGTGCCAAAACGCTTGTCTTCCCGGAAGCATTGGGTAATGACGTTGGCAGATCTATTGGCGCAAAGATCGCAACAGGTGATATTCTTCTCTTCCTGGACGCAGATTTTGCGATCCCGCCGAAAGACCTTTTTCCGTTTTGCCAGGCAATTGTTGATGGGACCGATATTGCGTTAAATGACCTCGATTATTATCTGAATCTAAGTTTTCCTTTACACATGGTAACTGCATGCAAATATGCAGTAAATCTGGCATTGGATCGTATCGATTTAGGAATTGGATCAATGGTTGCTGTCCCTCACTCACTGAGTAAAAAAGCATTACAACAGATTGGTTGGGTCCCTCTGCTCTCTCCCACAATGGCACAAGTGAAGGGAGTTCTTGCAGGGCTTTCTGTTCGAAATGTATACACCGTTGATGTTGACTTGCTGAATCGAATCCGTCCTCAACAACATTTTGCACTGCAAGGGTATGCCCCAGCAGTTGAACGAATTATAGGTGATCATGTGGAAGGAATCACCTATCTGATTTCCCAACGAGGGATAAGAGGCGGCCTGTACGACGGGATGCGCAACTTAAGTCGGCTCCAACAATAGAAATATAGGTAAAAAGGGCAACGGACGGCGAACTTTGCACCGTCCGCTTCTTTATTTTTCGCCTTTATGCTTCGTCTTTGATTGCACCCACAAGGAGAAGCGTTTCCTTTGTTCCCGGATTTTTAAGACCATGTTTCTTTCCTACTGGAAACTGGTAAAACGTTCCTGCTTCTCCCACATATATATTCTCATCGATCGCAGCTTCCAAGATTCCCTCCAGGACGTAGACAAACTCTGTTTTATCTGGATGAACATGAAGTGGATAAACAGCTCCCGGTTGAAGCTTGACCATTTTAAACGTTCCATTCGCTCGTTCAATTAACTCTTGGGCAAAAATACCATCAATCGGCATTGTTTTCCATATCCCATCATGAGTTTTCGTTTCGTACATAATACAATTCCCCCATTTCTGTGAAGTACATCTAGTTCATCACAGATTCATGCTTTTTTCCGTGAGGCATATCACTCTGCCGTTGTAGAAGAATTTTTTGTCATATTTATTTTCGATGGAAAAAGCCAAAATATCTTTGTCGTTAAATACGTCTATGGGAGGATTACGATGGCACAACAAGTTGATGTGAACAAACTGAAGCAAGCAGAAGCTGCATCCGCTCTAGCAAAGAGCATGATTACCCAAGCAATTGAGCAATCCTCGGCAAATCAAGTGCTTGCCCAAGAAGCTTTGAAACAAGCTTCTCAAGAGATCACCCAGGTTCAAACGATGATTAGCGAGGTACAAACACAATTTCAAGCTAAATCAAAATAGTACTTGATAAGCAAAAAACCCTTGGTTCACTGAACCAAGGGTAACCTTTGCTACTCTTACATAGAAAGTGTTTTATTGTTGCCTTCTTCGATATTTTGATCCTCAGCTACATTCGGCTTGCGCAGGTTGAATTGCGCTTTCAAGCAGAAGTATACGAGTGGCAAGATACCGACTACAAGGAAGATGGTATCTGGCAATGCACGCACCCACAGAAGTTTTTGCACAAGTGGATCGAGGTAGAAATCAAATGAACGTGATGCCCAATATCCTTGTTCGAATGCTGTTTCCATTTGTAAGAATCCTACTGGTAACAGGGTAATGATTACCATACCTGCAAGACCAATATTCAATCCCCAGCAAGAGATACGAAGCAATTTGTCGTTCCATGCTTCTGGTTTCACGATGTTACGCAAGGAGTACAAGAGTACTGCAATCGCAAACATACCGTATACACCCATCATCGCTGCGTGACCGTGTGCTGGTGTCAAGAATTGACCGTGTTCGAAATAGCTTACTGCCGGCAAGTTGATCAAGAAACCAAGAACACCTGCACCTATCAGATTCCAAACTGCTGTAGAAATCAAGAAACGGAAGGAAGCTGTGTAAGGGAAGTTTTTGCCCCCGTCTTTCATCATCTTGTATTGCTCATATGCTTCTAGGATTAACAGTGTTAACGGAATTACTTCAAGTGCAGAGAATACCGCACCAAGTGCAATCCAGATTTCAGAAGAACCGTTATAGTAGTAATGGTGACCGATACCGATTACACCACCACCGAGAAGAAGTGTGAATTGGAACAACAAGGCACGAACAGTAGAGCTCTTTGTAACAAGACCCATACGAACCATCAAGAAACCAATAACAACAACGGCGAATACTTCGAAGATACCTTCAACCCACAAGTGGATGATCCACCAACGCCAGTAATCAGCCATCGTGAAGTTGGTACCTGGGTTGAACATGAATGCGAAAAGATAGAAGAGTGGTACTGCAATGGATGCGTAGAACAATAAGTGTGTAAGACCACCCTTGTCAGTTTCTTTCTTCAATGCACTCTTAATTGCACGGAATACGATGTACAACCAGATCAACATACCAACAACAAGAACTACTTGCCAGATACGACCTAACTCAACATATTCCCATCCTTGGTGACCAAAGAGGAACCAGGCATTACCCAATTTACCGTTGACACCAAGCCATTCACCTACCATACTGCCGCCAACAAGAACTACCAAAGCACAGAACAGGATATCTACCAACAAACCTTGACGTTTTGGCTCTTTACCACCTACAAGTGGAGCAACGTAGATACCCATACCCAACCATGCAGTTGCAATCCAGAAGATCGCTAATTGCAAGTGGTACGTTTTTGATAAGCTGAATGGGAAGAGTTCAGCAATCCATTTCATTCCGAAGAAGGAGTTTGGCTCCAGGTAGTAGTGAGCTAACAAACCACCAAACATGGATTGGATGAAGAATAAAAGAATTACAACCGTGAAGTATTTACCTGTTTTTACCTGACTAGAAGTCAAAGGCAGTTTATTCACATCGAATTTCGGGAAATTCCCCTCTTCGTAAGCCTCTTGCATGAAAAGCTTGTAGCGATTGTAAAAATAAAGGATTAGACCGATGAAAAAGATTAGTAATGTTACACTCACACCACTCCAAAGTACAGCGGAGTAAGACATGGTGTTACCAGCATCTTCATAATAAGGCCAGTTATTTGTGTACGTGATGGTATCACCGAAACGTTTGGTACTAGACAACCATGCAGTCCAGAAGAAGAAGTCAGAAATCTGAGTGATTTGATCTCCTGCGCCTACCCATGCACGATTATCTGCAGGCATATCATCTTCTTTGATGAGTCCTGGTTTAATCCCTACATAGTCACCTTCTGTAAATACTTTTTTGTAATAAGCACGAACTTGTTCATGACCAAAAACTTGAGCATCTGTTAATGTAAGTACCTGTTTTGATTCGTCGTAACGATTTTCACGCATTTCTGCAATTACTTTATCTTTGATCAAAAGTTTTTGCTGATCATCTAACTCAGCGAATGCTTTTTGATGCTCTGCATTAGCGTAGAAGTTCTGCATTCCTTCCGTGTAAATCTTCAATGCTTCTGCAGTATAGTCAGGACCTAAGTAGGAACCGTGTCCGAGAACAGTACCATAATCCATTAAGCCATATTTTTGGAATACTGCCTGCCCACCAACGATTTGTTCTTGTGTGGAAATGACAGTTCCTTTGGAATCTACTACCTGTAGAGGGCGTGGAGCCATATCTTTAAAAATCCAAAATCCCCCTAAAATCAAAACGGTGAAACTAATGATAATAGTAAAAATTAAAGTCCCTTTGAGAAACGAATTCTGCGTCCCAGTTCGCGTTTGGGAGCCTGTTTCTACCTTCATGGTAACCTCTCCTTTCGTTGATGCTTAAATCATAATTGGTTTGGAGAGGCGTTTTTGTGATTCATTTCACATAAATATAAAATTTCTACCGTTCAAATAGTGTATTTGTTACAAAATTAAAAACTCTGAATATATAAGGGTTTTCCCACCACTAACATATCCTGAGTTTCTATGAACTAGATCACATTTTATGATGTTGTTTTTTTGACAATATTTATTTGTAAACTACCTACTTGTGAAACCAGCAGTTCTTCGTACTTCTTTTGCGCCAGCATGTTAACTTCTTTCATCCCGGCTTTTGGATTGGCTTCTTTTACTTTAGCAATGATATCTTGCTGAACTTTATTTACGACGACAATCCGTTGATATTGGGATTTCTGTTTTGACCAGAACTGTTTATCCCCGTATTCCTTGATCAGTGCCTGTACTTTCGGGTTGGCAGTATACTCTGCTTTTACTTTCTCTATTTCCTTGGCCACTTCTAGTTCGGACGCCTGGTGTCCTTTTTCTTTACCCAGCATTGCCATTGCACGCAAGCGGATTACCTGTGTCAACAACGAATTGGGATGCAATGCCTCCTGCTCTCTGGTTTCCCACAATTTCTTTACACTCTCTTTTTCTACGCCCGAATATTTAGCAAGGTCTTTTTCCAGCATCAAGGCAATTTGAATACGATTAATCACTTGATAGAAATAGATATCCTCTACCGTGATCGTCTCTCCATTTACTGTAGCGACAACATCCGTATGTGCAGCAGATGACTGGGGTTGTGCCCCTTCTATCGAAAATCTAATCTCTTGCTCTACGCTTTCATTGCCTTTTTTCAACTGGGTAACCGCAATCCACTCGCCACCCATAGGCAGCACCACATTAGCTACATATTCACCGTTTCCTTGTTCAGTAAAGGCAACTTCAACCGTTCCGTGATCCATCTTTTTCATTTCGAGTGTCGCAGTTACTACCAAACCAGTGGCAGGTTGATTGTCCTGTTTGACGATGAGTGTCATCGGAATCTCCTGTCCTGCCGTAAACTTCTCAGGAACCTGAATCGTTGACTGATACGATGGCTTGGAACCACATCCTGCGAATACAAAGGCAAAAATCATCAATAGACAAAATAGTCTCATCTTCATTGTGTTTTTCCTCCTAAAGACAATAACTCTATGAATTCTGGTGTGTCATATTTTTTCATTTCACCGTTTTCCAGAAATGCTACATGTGTACACACCTGTCTGATCTCATCCATATGATGGGAAGAAAACAAAATAGTCTTATTCCTCAACGATTTCAAGATGGCAAGAATTTCTGTCCTTCCCATCGGATCAAGTCCACTAGTCGGCTCATCTAGAATCATGATAGGCGAGTCAAAATAAAGCATGATTCCTAACCCCAATCGTTGCAGCATTCCCTTGGAGTAGCCACGAATCAGCTCAAGGCGATGCTCCCACAAATTCACCATCTTGAGGCATTCTTCCATCCTCTGTTCATTTACTTTGGGATTGTCGACACTTGCAAAGAACCGGAAGTTTTCTTCACCCGTAAGCTGGGGATACAACTGGAATTTCTCAGGCAAGTAGGCAACATGCTTTTTCCACCCCTCCTGCTTGTTTGAAAAACCGCTTAATGTAATCTCACCTTGTTTTACTGGCAAGAGTCCCAACAGCGAGTGAATCAATGTCGTCTTCCCTGCTCCATTGCGGCCCACAAGCGCACAAACTTCATTATTGCCAATGGATAGATAAACATCCTTTAAAACTTGCTTGTTGCGATACGATTGAGTCAACCCTTTTATTTCAATCATTATCTTTCACTCCTTACTCGTAGCCAAATCCCGAGACAAACAAAGATGCTTGGCAAAACTACGAGGTCAACCAGCAAAAATTTAGCCGGAGACATCCACACGAGTTTTTCCATTATTCGGGACATATGCTCGGTGGAGAAAAGACCAACTGACGTTTCCAAATAGAAATGAATCGTGTGTAGCGGGTGCAAGAAATATGCCCAGGAGAACAGCATAATGTTCTCGTTTGTGACAGCAGGCAAGAAATAAAGAAACGCCAGATCTATGAAAAACACAAAGAAAAACCAGACAAAGATATTTGCTCCCACTAACTGCATCCGTGTGTTGCAGATACTGCCCAGGAACAATCCAATCTGATTAAAGATGAACAGCAAGCTTCCTACTGCGGCCAGAAAAACGAGAAAGCTTTGGACATGAAAAGAGAGCAACAGCTTCATCGGCAGTGCGAAAATAAAAAACCAACCGAGGAATACAGCCAATGTAATGCATTGCACAGCGAGGCTTTTTTTGAGGTAAAAACTAAGGTACGACTCTTTCTTGGTTAATAAAATGGTTAATGTCTTCTGCTCTCGCTCCTGCATAATAGCAATTGAGGCCAAAAACATGCTTAACAACGGAATTAAATAGACATTCATCTCGTACAAGGAAAGCAAGAACACCTCGAAACCTTCCTCTGGCGGAAGGGAACGCGATTGAAGCAGGATAAATAGTGAAACGAGCGCAACCATGCCAAGCGACAACCAGATGCCTTTTCCTCTTGATTGCTCTCTCCACTCTTTCTCGATGTAGGTCATACGTTCTTCCTCCTGGAATACTTGTAAATGTTTGTAGAAGCGAGCGTATTACTATGATTATCGTCACTTGCTTGCATCATCATACCAAGCAAACTTGTTAAACCCACCCGACACAAGCTATCGCTGGTCGACGTAACACAACATCAGTGTTGTACCGTCGACACTCGCACTTCCTATGCAGCGTCGGGCGAGGCCCCAAACTTATAAATTCTTTACAACTAAGAAAAAGCTCAGGAATAATAAGGATGGTAGCTTTCCTTATTTTCCTGAGCTTTTTTGAGCCTGAAATCTATTTTTCTATTTCCCTTGATTCACGATCTTGATCTCTAAACTACTCATTTGAGAAACTAACAATTCTTCGTATTTTTTCTGAGCTAGCATGTTTATTTCTTTCATTTCTGCTTTTGGGTTGCCTTCCTTGGCTTTGGCGATCATATCTTGCTGTACCTTGTTCACCACTACAATCAGTTGATATTGAGATTTCTGCTTGTTCCAAAACTTTTCTTCCCCGTATTCCTTGATACGTGATTGAACAAGCTGATTGGCGGTATACTCTTTTTTCACCTTCTCAATTTCCTGATTCACTTCTTGCTCTGTCGCCTGGTGTCCTTTTTCCTTACCAAGCAGAGCCATCGCACGCAAACGGATAATCTGTGTCAAAAGAGAATTCGGATGCATTGCTTCCTGCTCCTGTTCTTCCCAAAACTTCTTCACAGCCTCTTTTTCTGCATCGGACGATTTCGCCAGATCCTTTTCTCTCATCAGGTCGATTTGAATTCGGTTAATCACTTGATAAAAATCAATATCTTCTGATGTAATCGGCTCGCCATTTATCGTAGCAACGACTTCTGATTGTGCTTGCGGAGCCGTCGTTTGTTCTCCACTTTTGGCTGGTTGTTCTGTACATCCAGTTGAGAAAACGAGCAAAGAAAGACTCGCAATCAGCGTACACAGTATCTTTTTCATGGTCGTTATTCTTCCCCTTTTATCGTAAAACCAATTTCTTGTTCTACGGTGTTATTCTCTTTCTTCAATTGAGTAACAGCGATCCATTCGCCCCCCATAGGAAGCTGCACGTCTGCTACATATTCGCCGTTTCCTTTTTCGACAAAGGTAACATCAACCGTTCCATGATTCATCTTTTTCATTTCCAAAACTGCTGAAACCGTAAGCCCTGTTGCTGGTTGATTATCCTGTTTCACTTGCAGGCTGATCGGTATCTCCTGCCCTGCACTAAATTTCTCGGGCACTTGAATCGTTGCCTGGTATGCAGGCTTGGAAGAACATCCTGCGAATACGATAGACAGTATCATCAGCATGAAAAAGAGCAACTTCTTCATTACTCATAGCCTCCTAAAGACAACAGCTCCAAAAACTCTTGGGTCTTGTATTTTTTTATTTCTCCATTCTCCAAAAAAGCTACATGTGTGCAAACCTGCCTGATTTCATCCATGTGATGAGATGAAAATAGAATGGTTTTGTTCTGTAAAGATTTCAAAATTGATAGGATTTCTGTTCTTCCCATCGGGTCAAGTCCACTTGTCGGTTCATCCAAAATCATGATTTGCGAGTCAAAATACAGCATAATTCCTAAACCAAGGCGCTGCAGCATTCCTTTGGAGTATCCACGAATCAGCTCAAGACGATGCTCCCATAGGTTCACCATCTTCAGACACTCTTCCATCCTTTGTTCATTTACTTCGGGATTATCGATACTTGCAAAAAAACGAAAGTTCTCATCACCTGTTAGCTGCGGATATAGTTGAAATTTCTCTGGCAGGTAAGCGACATGCTTTTTCCATTTCTCCGTTTTGTTCGAGTAGCCGCAGAGTGTAATCTCCCCTTGTTTCACAGGTAAAAGTCCCAACAACGAGTGAATCAGAGTAGTCTTCCCTGCACCATTACGCCCAACAAGAGCACATGTTTCATTCTCAGAAATGACAAGACTGACATTCTCCAACACTTTTTTATTTTGATAGGATTGAGATAACCCTTTGATTTCAATCATTACACTTTATCCCCCTTGCTACGGAAGCGGATCGCCAGTTCGAATGCTACCACCATCAAGAGTACACAGTCAACCAACAAGAAATTAATCGGTGACGTCCAAACCATTTTTTCCATCAACCGGGAGAGATGATTGAGAGAAAACAATCCTAACGTTGTTTCCAGATAAAATGACAGCGTGTGCAATGGATCGAGAAAATACAGGATGGAGAACATGAATATGTTGTCTTTGTTCACAGACGGTAGTGCGTAAAGAAAAATGAGATCAATCAGGAATACCAGCAGAAACCAAGTGAAAATGTTGGCACCCACTAACTGCATTCTCGTACTGCAAATGCTGCCAAGCAACATTCCGATTTGGTTAAAGATAAGCAACAGTATGGATATTGCTAAAAGAAAACCCATGAGAGATTGCAAATCAAATGGCAAATACAATCGAGACGGTAAGGAAAACAAGAAGAACCATCCGATAAAGATCGCCAGGGAAACACACTGTACAGCGATACTTTTTTTCAGAAAGAACTGGCGATACGATTCTTTTTTGGTTAACAGGATCAGTAGCGTTTTCTGTTCCTTTTCCTGCATAATTGCAAAAGAGGCAAGAAACAGGCTGAGCAAAGGCAGCAAATAGACGCACATTTGATAAACGGAAAAAAGAAATACCTGATATCCCAATTCTGAGGGGAAGGAACGGGATTGCATCAGTAAAAACAGAGAGAGCAAGATGACGACACTAAGCGAAAGCCAAATGCCTTTTCCTCTTGATTGCTCCTTCCACTCTTTCCATATATAGATCATGCTTTATTTCTCCCCCATCTGTAATAACTTGATGCCAGCAGCAAAAGCAGGAGCAATACGATCCAGCTATTCCCTGTGAATGAACCTTTATTATCTCGAATCAACGGATACGAATCCTCAAACATGACTTCCTGATTTTGCAATAGCTCGTTCATTTTCTCGTAGACGCCAAGAGCTGGACTGTTGATAAACAGGTAAATCAACTCATTCTCGCTGACAAGCTTATACAATGACGAAGAATACTTAACTGGATCATCGCCGATTCCATTCTGATCCAGATCGATCAGCGGGAACTCAGATCCCCAGAAATTCCCCTTGTCATCTTTACTCCACTGATTGCTTTTTCCTTCACCCAAGCGAATAACAGGCACTGTATTATGAAAGAATTGGTTTTCGGTAAAAATCTGTTTGTTCGCACTTGACCAGATTTCCACCCCAATCTGATTATTCGAGAGTTGATTGCCTTTGATGAAGCCGTTGTTGGCGTCATCGATGTAAATGCCACGTAAATTTCGATAAAACTTGTTATCAGTTATTTCCGTATCTTGAGCGGATTGTAGCAGCACACCAAATGCTTGGGAACTATTATGAAAGGAAAACTCATTTCCTTCCAATTTGGTTCCCCGTGCAATCATAATGGCAGCTCCACCCTCATTTTTGGTAAAGTGGTTGTTACGAAAGTTGTTGTAATGAGCATACATGTAGTGGACACCGTACCTCGTATTCTGGACATGATTCCCTGTCAGTTCGTTCTTATCTGAATAGAATACATAAATTCCGTCACGCCCACCGTCAACATAACAATTTTCTACTTTATTCTCATTTGAATGGACTATCTGTATCCCATTTCCTTGATGGGCGATATCCAGTCCACCTTCTCTACCTACCTCGCCTTTTACTTTTACATTGCGAATCAGGTTGTTATGAGCATTTTTCAAGAACATTCCGTGATAGGAATCCGAAATTTCAATGTTCTCAATGATGTTATTGGATGAATTCACCTTCACTGCCGCATATTCTTCACGTGAATTCATGCTTTTGCTTC
>NZ_JBNCMT010000060.1:0-15976 GCF_049846925.1 Brevibacillus nigriterrae | reverse complement strand
AGAGGGGAAAACGGTCATGACCGTTTTGTTACAATTCATACGGAATTGTTGTTGAATCCTGCTGATTCCACCCCAAAGTAATTTCTTTGCCTACCTCGATCTCTACAGATAGACTGGTCGGAATTTTGATCATGATTTCCTCTTGAAAGCTGGTCGTTGCTTTCACTTTTACACTGTCACCGACAAATATTTTTTCAGCTACGAAAACCTGTAATGTGTTCTGGAATTCACCAGGCCGGTGTGAGATGTAAACGTTTTCAGGTCTGACAGCTATAAAAACTTCTTCGCCGACAGAATGCCCCTCTCCACTTGCTACAATTGATGGACTGGTTTCCCCAATCAGTTGAATCGCCAACTTGTCAACGTTGACACCAACGATTTTTCCGTGGAGAAGATTAATCTCCCCGATAAACTCAGCTACAAAGCGATTTTTGGGTCTGCTATAAATTTCTTCTGGAGATGCGATTTGTTCAATTGCTCCATGGTTCATTACACAAATCCGATCAGACATGGTTAGAGCTTCTTGTTGGTCATGGGTCACACTTATCGTGGTAATTCCTACTTTTTCTTGAATGTGTTTGATTTCAAGTTGCATCCGCTCTCGCAAATTTTTATCAAGAGCTCCTAGTGGTTCGTCGAGAAGTAGTAAGGGGGGATTAAATACAATTGCTCTGGCAAGCGCCACACGCTGCTGTTGACCGCCGCTTAATTTGTGAGGAAAGCGGTCGCCAAATTCATTGAGATGAACCAAATCCAGTATGTTGGAAACCCGTTCCTTGATGTGCTTCTTGTCTACTTTACGAATTTTCAGTGGATAAGCGATATTTTCTTCCACTGTCATATGAGGGAAGAGAGCATAGTTCTGAAACAGCATTCCAATGTCTCGTTCGTACGGTTTTTTCTGTGTAATATCCTGATGATTCAAATGAATGGAGCCGCTGCTCAATTCTTCAAAACCGGCAATCAGCTTCAAAAGAGAGGTCTTGCCTGAGCCAGATGGTCCCAGGATCGTCAAAAACTCTCCCTTTTCCACCTCAAGACTGACATCATCAACTGCTTTTACTTTTTTATAGAACTTTGTTGCATTGGTAAGAGAAAGGTGAGTATTATACTGATTCAAAGGAAGACTCAAGAATATCCAGCCCCCTCTCCAGTTGATCATCTGTTATCACCAACGGCGGAAGAAAGCGGAGAACATTGCTGTAAGTACCTGCACTTAATCCGACCAGACCATTTTGCCAGCATCTTTTGATAACTTCCGCAACAGCTTCTTTTGCAGGTTGTTTGGTCTTTCTGTCGGATACCAGTTCCATCGCAACCATTGCTCCCAAGCCCCTAACATCCCCAATTACCGGGTGTTTCTGCTGCATTTCACGGAAGCGAGTCAACATCCTCTGTCCAATCACTTGTGCCCTTTCAACCAGCTTTTCCGCTTCGATGACCTCCAGAACAGCAAGCCCAGCAGCACATGAAACCGGACTTCCTGCAAATGTTCCTCCAAGCTGTCCTGCCGCAGGGCCGTCCATTAATTCAGCTTTGCCTGTTACTGAACTGAGCGGCAATCCTGCTGCGATTGATTTGGATGAGACCATCAAATCTGCTGCAACACCGAAGTGCTCCATCGCAAAAAGCTTTCCTGTCCGTGCGTAACCTGTTTGAATTTCATCAGCAATGAAGATAATTCCGTATTGATTGCAGATTTCCCGGATGCTCTGGACGAATTTGGGAGAAGGTACGATAAACCCGCCTTCACCCTGCACCGGTTCCATAATGATAGCTGCCACATCTTCCGGCGCCACTTCGTTCAAAAACATTTCTTCAATCCGAGCCAGCACTTCGCTGTCGATCTCTTCCTCGGAGCGCCCTGCTTGATCTCGATAATAATAAGGATAAGGAAGCTTGTAGACATCGGAAGCAAACGGGCCAAATCCATATTTGTACGGTTTTACTTTACTGGTCAGAGACATGGTCATCAGCGTTCTGCCGTGGTATCCACGTTGGAAGGACAGAATTGCTTTTCGACCTGTAGCATGTCGGGCAATTTTCACAGCATTCTCCACTGCCTCAGCACCACTGTTAACGAACATCGTTTTCTTTTCAAAAGCGCCTGGCGTTTTCTTATTCAGCTTTTCAGCCAGCTCAATGTAGCTCTCATAAGGAAATACATGAAAACAGGTGTGTATCGATTGGGCAATTTGTTGCTGAGCTGCTTCTACTATCTTCGGATGACAGTGCCCGACATTTTGTATGCCGATTCCCCCTGCAAAATCGATGTACTGATTGCCATCGACGTCCGTGACAATCGCTCCTTTTGCCTCCTGCACGTAAATCGGGGTTACGTGATAAGGACCTGTTGGAACAGCTTTTTGCCTACGCTCGTGCAATTCATGTGAGATGGGTCCCGGGACCGTCTTTCTTGCTCCTTTTGTAATCTCCACTTTGGCTCACTCCCTCTATTTCATTCGAAAAAAAACCAGTCGCATCCCCTGAACGAATGTACATTCGGCAAGGAGATTGCGACTGGCTTTGGCGTCCGTGAGCTCTCTTCGGGTGTGAAGGGCGACAGACGAAACAGTCAGAATATTTGATTTTTTCAACATTTTATCACTGCTGATAAAAATGTCAAGATTAAATATTGTGATTGACAACAATCACCTTTGGCTCCGTCATTTCCATGATGGCATATTTCGGACCTTCTCTGCCGACCCCGCTATCCTTGATTCCGCCATACGGCATTTCGTCAGCACGATACACAGAGGTATCATTAATCATGACACCCCCTACCTCGATTTTATCAGCTGCTTCAAAGGCAGTTTTCAGGGAAGAGGTAAAGATCCCTGCTTGCAAACCGTATTTTGATTTGTTAACCAGTTTGATCGCCTCATAGAGATCCTGGTAGGCAACCAGTGAAACGACAGGAGCAAAAATTTCCTCACATACTACTTTCATATCACTGGTTACTTCACGAAGAACGGTTGGCTGGACAAGCGTGCCTTTCCTCGTACCTCCCGTAAGTACCTTGGCGCCGAGGCTTTCGGCTTCACTAACCCAATCAATTGCCCGCTTTGCCTCACTCTCACTGATCATTGGACCTACTTGTGTCGCCGGATCTAGCGGATCACCTACGACCAGTTTTTTTACTTCAGCAACAAATACTTGTTGAAACGCATCATATACGTTTTGATGCACGTAGATCCGTTGGACAGAAATACAGATTTGCCCCGCATTTGCAAATGCCATAACAGCACATTTGGCAGCAGCAGCTTCAAGATTGGCATCCTCATGAACAATAGTCGCCGAGTTGGAGCCAAGCTCAAGGGTCACATGGCGGATCCCCACTTGCTTCCGGATATGTTTGCCTACGTCTGGACTTCCTGTGAAGGTGTAATGAGCAATCCGTTCATCTTGCAAAAGCCATTCTCCTACACTGCTTCCCCCGCCGACGACAAGGTGAAAATGTCCTTTCGGCAGACCTGCATCGGCAAAAATTTCGGCAAGCATGGCAGATGTCAATGGCGTAGTTGATGCTGGTTTGAGTACAACAGTGTTCCCAGCGGCTAGGGCCGGAGCTACTTTGTGAGCTACCAGATTCAAGGGAAAGTTAAAAGGTGAGATGCAGCAGACGACACCTACCGGCTTTCTCAGCGTGTAAGCGACACGGGCATCGGCTGTACCTTTGTTAACAATCGGGATCATCTCTCCACAAATCCGTTTGCCTTCTTCTGCAGCAATCAAAAACGTATTGGCTGCCCGTTCCACTTCCACACTTGCTTCCCTATACGGTTTTCCTGCTTCCAGCACGATCATGCGAGTCAAAGCTTCCTTGCGCTCCTTGATCAGCTGTGAAACTCGATTCAGAATTTCAAAACGTGTTGAAGGTGATAACGGATTGTTGTGGAATGCTTCCTCCGCTGATGTAATTGCTTCATTTACTCTTTCTTTCGTCGTGATGGCTATTTTGCCAATCTGCTCACCACTATATTTGTTTAGAACAGGTAGATATTCCCCGGAGTCTACCCAAGTACCGTTAATATAGCTTCCATATATTTTGAAATCTGCCTTTGTTGTCATCGGATACCTCTCCTTTAGTGGAATTGTTGGATGTTTTGATGCAGATCCTTTCCTCCTTTCAATAAATGGTTGTGAAAGACGTCAAGACGTTTTTCACACAAAAAAACCAGACAAACCACAAATAAGATTGCAGTTTGACTGGCTAATCGTTCGCTTTATGTCTTCGGTAAAGAAGATCACACAAACTAAGGCAGTCTGTCTGAAGTTGTTCATTTTTGACCAGGCAGTTCAGTACGATATTAAGGAATACTCAATATCAGTGAACCCATAAATTATTATTTATCCTTTTCGGAATATTGTCAATATTTCGTCTTGTAAAACTATTATTTATTTCTTGCCCATCAAGTACAAAAAAGGCCTGATTAGATCAGACCTTGATAATACGCTGCCATCTCAGAACTGACTTCAGCCATTCGCTTGATCAAAACTTCCGGCTCTTTAATGACTAACGCCTTTCCATACGGAAGAAGAAAATACGGCACATAGGTTAGCAAGGAGGGAGCCTGCAGCTTGAATGTTGCTTGGCCTGCAGTGCGTTCCGTGAGTGAATGACCAAATAACCAATGCTTGCATAAATCATTCAGGACTTGCTCCTCAGCCTGGATCGTTACGGTCAGATCTGATTGCTTCTCGACTGCATCCGGCAATAATTGATTGATCAAAAAGTCCTTTGCAGAAAAATTGGAAGGCCGTACAAAATAGTTTTCACACAGCTTGATTTCTACAATCCGGTCCACTCGAAAACTGCGCACTGCTTGACGAAGGTGACAGAAACCAACTGCATACCAACTTCCCTTCCAGTACACGATGCCATACGGATCGATCTGGCGAGTACTAGGAGCCGTTTTAGCCCCCCTCCCGTAAATCATCTCCAGTGATTGAACGTTCACGGCTGCTTCCTCTAATTGTTGGAGAAGCATCTGTTCCTTGCTATCGGCCGGCGGATGAATAACAGCTAGTCCGTCTGCATGCCGTGACATATGGGAAATCTGCTCATCATTTGTATAACGTTTCAGTTTGTCAATGGCCCGGTTCAGTTCCTCCGTAAACGGATACCCCATTTCTCGGGCAAAAATAGAGGCATGGATCAATGCCTTTTGTTCTTCCATATCAAACAATAAAGGAGCCTCTGAAAAATGGTCCAAAATTTGATACCCGCCATTATGCCCTGATTCGGCAATAACAGGAACGCCACTGGCACACAACGAGTCGATGCATCGGTAAACGGTGCGAATATGGATTTCCAGTTCATCCGCCAGTTGCTGTGCAGTCATCCGTCTCCCAGACTTCAGTAGCCAGAGGATGGACAGCATGTTATCTGCTTTTGACATACCCTCACCGATACCTTTCCGCATGATTTTGATCCTCTTTCATTGTAACGGTTAAGCCACGCCACTTCCATCAGATAAGGGGTTCTTGCCCTTTCTCAATCCATTTTTCATATGTTGGACCATAGACCTCGGGAATGAGTATGCCACTTTGCCGCATGAGTACGGTCATCTGCCCACGGTGATGTGCCTGATGCATGATTAAAAAACGCAAGGAAGCACCATTGAGCCATTTTACATCGTGTACGATCGTTCCTTCTTTTAGGCTGGCTTCGGTCCATTGCTGCTGTACGGCATCCACCATGGAATGACTGATCCGCCGATACTCACTGGCGATAAAGGAGGCGGCTTGTGGTGCTGTTTCGCCCCCGGACGGTCCTTCAAAGGAGAGCCCCAGTGCAGACATATAGTTAATTGATTGCACAAGGTGCCAGGCGATTTGCCCCAACGTTCGATAGCCGGGTAGAATGCTTTGCTCCAGTGACTGGTCTGTCAATGCGTCCATAACTCGCTCCGTTATCTCCGTCTCTTTTTTCCACTCATTCACAAATTCTTCTATCGTTACAAACATCAAAATCCCTCCTTGTTGTTTACTACATCTGCATTATAAAAAAACTTCACTGACACCTACGGTCAGTGAAGTTTTCCTCTACGAATTTTTTTGAAACAACCCCTGAATAGTTACTGCAACTTCTTCCTCATCTTCACCACTTACCTCAAACTCAACCTCATCCCCTGTTTTTGCACCTAGCGCCATTACACTGAGAAGGCTTCTTCCGTTTGCTTCCTTGCCGTTTTTGCGGATCGTAACAGACGAGGTATACTTATTGATCTGATTAACCAGGACCGATGCCGGGCGAGCATGCAAACCGCCGCTTGTTGTTACTTTCACCGTAAACCTGATCATCTGCTCTCCCCTCTCCTTCTTCATGTCACAGCTTTGAAGAACTGGGGCAGGTAGTCTTTATGGGCCTCCAGCATTTCATCGAGAATTTTTTTTGCAGTCGCATCAGAAGGCACCAACGGGTTGATGGTTATCGCCAGAAGTGCCTTGTAATAGTCTCCTGTCACGGCAGCCTCCGCCGCAACTCGTTCGAACGATTTAATTTGTTGTACCAGTCCTCGCACAGCAATCGGCAAATCGCCAACCGCCAGTGGAATCGGACCTTCCTTGGTAATGACGCAATTGACCTCCACCGCCGAATCATCCGGTATGCTGGCAATGGCTCCGTTATTTCGCACATTCACAGGCTGGATATCGCGCTTGTCATTGTAAATGGAATTAATCAGACTGCACGCTGCATCACTGTAGTAAGCTCCACCACGTTGTTCAAGCTGAGGTGGCTTTACTTTCAATTCAGGATCCTTGTACAGTTCAAACAAATCCTGCTCCAGTCTCTTCACCACTTCGGCACGAGTTCCGTTGGCTTGTGCTTCTTCAAATTCGTGTTTTAGCATGAGCTCCGTCTGATAATAATAGCGGTGGTACGGGCACGGTAAAATTCCCAATGCCTTGATAAAATCCTGTTCCCACCCGAGGTCCAGTATATTATTCATGGTGATTCCTGATTGTTCGCTCCCCAGACTGTCGATTAACTGGTTCGTGACATTATTGCCGTCCAAGTGAACCGCCAAGCCATACACCATGTGGTTGAGTCCTGCAAAATCAATGTGAATCCGACTTGGATCGACTCCCAGAATGGTTGCTGCGCCCATCTTCATCCCGATCGGCACGTTGCAAAGTCCCAGCACCTTTTGATGGTTGCTGTAGCGCAGGACGGCCTCGGTAACCATGCCAGCCGGATTGGAGAAGTTGATGAGCCACGCGTCAGGACACAATTCCTCCATATCGCGACAAATATCCAGGATCACGGGGATGGTGCGCAATCCTTTAAACAACCCGCCCGGTCCGTTTGTTTCCTGCCCGATTACCCCGTATTTTAGCGGTATTTTTTCGTCCTTTATCCTTGCATCCAGTAACCCGACACGAATCTGCGTCGTGACAAAGTCTGCCCCCACTAGCGCATGTCGTCTGTCCAACGTCAGGTGAACCTCCATTGGCACGCCTGCCTCTTCTACCATTCGTTTCGCTAGGGCCCCCACGATTTTCAGCTTCTCTTCTCCTTCGGGAATATCCACCAGCCACAACTCCCGAACCGGCAGCTCGTCATATCGTTTGATAAACCCTTCTACCAGCTCTGGTGTATAACTCGAGCCTCCACCAATCGTTACAATTTTAATTCCGCTCACACTCCTGCCCCCTTGTTCGCATGAATATGACTGTACAATTCGATAAACTCAGCAGCCATCTCTTTGACCGTGATGGCGTTCATCAAATGATCTTGCGCATGTATCAAAAGCATGGAAATCTCTGTTTTCTCACCGGACGCTTCCTTCTGAATTAGGCTTGTTTGCGCCAAATGAGCAAGACTCAACTCTTCTGCTGCTTTGCCTAGCTTATTGGCGGCTCCTGATGCATCGCCACTCTTTGCCAATTGAATTGCTTCCATCGCCAGGCTTCTGGCATTCCCTCCATGCAGGATCAATTGAAAAGCCGCTTGGGTATAGTCCAACCTGATCTCCACCTATCTTATTTCTTTAAAACTAGCTAATTGAATTGGGCTTTGCCTAATGTATTCTTTCACTGCCGGATCAGTCAGAATTTGCAACTCTCTGGCTCGTGGTCGGTTGTAGGAGCTGCCGGTTAGCAGCTCCTCATCCAGATACGCAGGGTGACACATTAGCTCTGCCGTCTGACATTCATTCGATTCGTTCAGTAGGTTGATCAGCATATCACTCGTCAGATTTTCTCCATAAAACTGGTGTAAAAAACGCTCCGGCATCCTGACAGGAGAAGATAGGCCCGGTACTTCGCTCGTCAAGACGAACGGATTCCGAATCGGTAATTGATAGCGCTCAGCCAGACGCATTGCGACAGGAAGTATTTTCTCATGAGCGTGTACGTGGTGATGGCTGTCCAGATGTGTCGGTGTGAGTCCGGTAGCCAGAAACCTTTCAAATTGGGCAATCCATTCCTGCTCTACTTCTTCGACACTTGCCCGGGAAATAAGGTCATGATACCTGAGAAATCGACCCTGTTCATCCGTAAGCGAGTTTACATGGGATAACAAGGGACGCCCGCAGGTTAACACGAGATGAATCCCCACACCAAGCTTGGGATGATCATTGGCGAGCAGTACCGCATGCTCCAGTGCATGCATGTTCACCATCATCGTAGCAGATGTAACAATCCCTTCCCGATGGGCCTCTATGATTCCCCAATTAACACCTCGTGAATAACCAAAGTCATCTGCATTGACAATCAGCTTCATATGGCTTCCCTCTTAACTGGCAGCGCCAGAGCGCTCTTCCTCCAGTTTTTGCTTATCCCACATGCGGAAGAACGGATAATAAATCAGCAAGGCGATAAAGAAATTTATCAATTGGAGCACACTGCCTGAGATCTTCCCGCCAGTTGCGAGATAACCACTGATAATTGGTGGCGTTGTCCACGGGACGGCGACCCCACTCGGTTTGGCAACCAGTCCGGTCGACATGGCAAAGTAGCTGACAAGTACCAGTACGATAGGCGCCAGGATGAACGGAATGATGAGCAATGGATTCATCACAATCGGCATCCCGAAAGTGACTGGTTCATTGATGTTGAATATCCCCGGGCCAATGGAGAGCCTTCCGATACTCTTCATCTGTTCACTCTTTGCCCAAAACAACATCAATACGACAAGGGCCAGCGTTGCACCCGAACCACCCGCATAAATCCACAAATCGAAAAACTGTTGTGTAATGACGTTCGGCAATTCTCCACCAGGGTTGGCTTGAAAAACAGCACGATTCTGATCCATCAAGGAGAGCCAGATCGGTCCAAGAACTCCACCGACAATCGCAGCACCGTGAATCCCTACAGACCACAGCAAATGAACGACCAGCACCGCCACGATTGCCCCGATCAGACTGCCACCCAATGCGTTAAGAGGCCCTGCCAGTACGGTTGAGACAATATTATGAATGCTTTCAAATGAAGTATTTTCAAGCAGAATTCTCAGTAACCAAACAACCACGAAAACGGCAAAGGCAGGAATCAAGGCAACAAAGGAGCGAGATACAGCAGGTGGGACACCGTCAGGAAGGCGGAAAACAATATTTTTCTGAATGACGTATCGATAAATTTCAGTAGACAGGACAGATAAGATCATCGCAACAAAGAGTCCCTGACTGCCTAAAAACTTCATGGCCAGCACACCGCCGACTTGCACGGCAGCCGATGCTCCATCCGGAGTGAACATCGTCCAGTTGGGAGTTGCCAGAAGAAATGCAGCCACTGAAATGGCTCCAGACGATAGTGGGTCTACTTTGTACTTTTCAGCCAACCGATAAGCAATACCAAAACTTACGATGAGTGCCATAATATCAAAGGATGCATTTACCGGATAAAGCAATTTCGTCAACCATTGGTCACCAAACACACCAGCCATGAACTTGTCGTAACCAGGAATCGGAATAAACCCGATAATCAAGAAAAGCGAGCCGATAATCAGCAGTGGCATTGCCAAAATGATTCCATCACGAACTGCTTGAAGATGCTTTTGTTCTGCGATCCTGCCGGCAACTGGCATTACTCGCTGTTCCAGGAAAGTAATAAATCCCCCCATAAGTACCCTCCTTTAAGATTTTTTAAGGCTAAGGGCAAATTCAAGGACGTTTTTTCCGTTCAACGTCCCGTAATCGACCGTTTTGATCACATCAACCGGAATCCCTCTGGCATCTCCCTCTTTTTTCAAGTCAGTCAGTTTGTACCGAACCTGTGGCCCGAGCAGCAGCACATCCGCCTGATCAATATTTTTCTTCACTTCGTCCGCAGAAACAGCCCAGATCCTTACCGTAATCCCTTTTTCTTTTGCAGCGTGTTCCATTTTTTGCACCAATAGGCTGGTTGACATCCCTGCATTACAACAAAGCAAAATATTCATTTTCATCCTCCTTTCGTCTATTTGTCAGAATAGTAAAGCAACTAGCGTGCCAAAACACTATCGTTGAATGCGCTTTCAATTTTAAGCTAATCTGACAACAGTTCTGGGGTATACAGATTTCTGTTTTGCTCGAAGTGTATTGTTGAGCCTGTTTAGTGTTTTAATATGAAAGAGAATACCGGGGGGAATGAAACACTAAGTTACGTTAGTGTATTGCTGTAGAGAAAAAAATTCAGGATATAGCAGATATCATCTTCACTGATCTCAATCTCATATGCTTCGACAAGGGGGGCAAGCTCATGAGTCAGCAGGTGGTAGGCTTTTTTGTTTTCCTTGATAAATGATTCCTTGTTGCGATAAATTACTGGCTTTCCTTTGGCAGTCAGACGATCGACCATGCAGCAAATATGCAGGTACAGAGCGATTCTCGTATCAAACGACAGGTTGGTCTGCAGACGTTCTTCCATCCGATCTACGCAGGTCCTTGTGTCATGAAATACTTTTTGCCCATCTACCATTTTCAAACTTTCTTTCAAAGATTTCTCCATCTTCCTATGGGTCTCTTCCCAATCAATCGTCTCTTGGATCTCTTGCAGAGCCTCTCCGCTCAGGACATCATCCATCCCATAATAGCGCAGCTCCCTCTCAAGAATCAGATTGCTCACAACACAAATGATCTTTTGTTTCCCTTTGAGGATTTGCAACTGCTTGCGAGTTTCTGTTTTATCAATTAATTGCAGAGGTACAAACTGAATCAGTTGGTTATCGTATCGCAGTCTGGTTTCCAGCAAGTTTTTTAGATATAAGGCACTGCCTTCGCCAGAAAGACAAGCCACCACAATCGCCAGTTCCGGTTGATCAGCAGGCTCGCTGATTCGGGGCCGAACATCCTCTTGAATCAGGGAGATGCCCTTCACATCCCGGTACACTTCCTCTAACGAGTGTCCGAGCATAGCCTTTCGTGTCGCTTCAATGACATGTGGCGTACTGACTAGAGGGATGACTTTTACCGGAATACCCAATTCCTGTTCGATTTGCACTCCAAAATCAAGCAAAGAGCCCATGTCAACAAGAAGCAAGAGCCCGGCGCTTCCACAAATCTCTTTCGCCACTTTAATTGCCTGCTGCAGGATCTCCATTGTATCGATCTCAAATGGAACATCAATTGCTTTGGCGTACTGTGTGGCAAGTAGTCGATTCGTCACATCCACCATGGCGGTTGCCCCTCCGTTGCCATGCATGATAACTAGCACCCCGATGGTATCCCTGCCCTCCTGCAAGTCGTTTTCATCGAGCACAAAAAACATCGTCAAATAACCCGCTTCATCCATTGGCAAATCCATCAGGACAGCTTCCTCGATCATGCGCACACACTCAAGGGCGACGCCAAATTCTTTTTTATATTTGATTCGCAAGCTGTTCAAATGCGGATTGATGATTTGCTTCCCTTTCGACAGCCGTTCTTTGGAAGTCTGAATGTGCAGTGCCAGTCCGAGAATGACTTTTTGACTCAACACTTTCGCCAGCTTCCCTTCCGCAAAACGGACAATTTCCTCTACCAGATTGATAATCACCGGGTCGATAATCCGTGCCAAGTCCTCTTTGTTGATCCGCTGGTGAACGCCTTTGATAAACTGCGTGAAATACGTTTCAATATCAAACTCAAGTTCCTCTTCGGTGAGCCCCTGATCACGCAGTTCCATGATCTTCTGCTCAATTTTTTCATATACAGTGTTGGTGGGGTCTTCCGTTTTCTTTTCTACCAAAATGCTATCCAACGATGGTTGAACGACAAAGCATCGGTTATCTGTGCCGACTAACTCGTCCATGGCAGCTTTGTGTTCTTTGGCAAGCAGAAGGCCTTGTTTCACATGATGGGGTAGGTCGGGGACACTGATATGCAGGCTGTTTTTCTTGAGGGAGACAAAATCAGCGTAGGCACGAGCACAGGTAAGCTGTATGTCCGTCTTTAGCTGTCCGATATTATTGGGGCAATGATACGCTAGGAAAGCATGGATCGCACTGACGGAAATCTGGATGTCCCGTCCGAGTCGAAATGCCTCTTCACGGAAAAAGGTCATTATCAGCCCAAAGCGCTCTTCCATTCCTCGCTCGATCAGTGAAGGGATTTTGATAATCATCGGGATGCGACGGATAAATGTTTTCAACAAGCTAGACTCAGGATTTTCTGTCGTAGCAGAGATAATTTGTACTTGTGCGTGCCGTTCATCCTCAGACTCTCCGACTCGACGATAGATTCCCTTATCCATAAACGTAAAAAAGATTTCTTGCCCTTCTGCTGGCAATCGATGCACCTCGTCGAGAAACAGGATGCCCCCATCCGCTTTCTCCAAAAGTCCTTTGCGGTCCATCTCGGCCCCCGTGTATGCTCCCTTTTTCACGCCAAACAACTGACTGATCAACAACTGCGGGTTATTCGCATAATCAGCACAATTAAAAATCACGAAAGGCGCATCCTGACTCAGCCGTCCAATATCGACGGCAAACGAGTGGATAAACCCGGCAAACGCCGATTTCCCTACACCGGTTTCACCAAGAATCAAACAATGCATGCCACGGGGCGGGTACAAAACGGCAGCTTTAGCCTGCTCAATGGAAGTAATCAAGCTCTTGTTCGTTAGAGCCAACCTATCCAACGTGGTTTCCTTTTGGATGAGCGACTCTTTTGACTTCCGGGCATAAAAAAGGGTAGGTCTTCCCTCTGTTTTCTCGATTTTTCCTTCTTTCCACAAACGGTTGAGGTCACTGCTTACGTTGGCGCGACTCAGATTCAACTCGGTTGCCAGATCGTTAGCACAAATTTGTCGCCCTGGTTCCAGACGCAGCTTCTGAAAGATTAAATCAATTCGTTTCATCAAATCACCTGCCTATTATTTGAGTATGTATTTTGGAGGAGAACATACCCAATATTGAGTGATCATTCTGTATTTTATTGCAATTTCCTTTATATTGATGAATGAAGATAATAAAAAACCCAGAGAAAATTCTCTGGGAGAGTATCTGTGCTTTTATCCGCCAATTTCCAGAAGCAATTTTTGCAAAGACTTCACTTCCGCTTCATCCAAGGTGACGCCTTTTCTCATTTTGGTTTGATCGGCAGACCAGTCTCGAATATCGTACTTCGGGTCACGACCATTCCATTTTACTAGTGTTAGCTGCTTTTTCCATCCTGTCGGCAATTCTGAAATTGTCCCAATGGTCTTGATAATTTCAAATGAAAAATCGCTCATTTCTATCCCCCCATGTTTTTACAATCCTTATGATCAGCCTCAATATATCCAATCATAGTGACCATTTCAAAATAATTTACATGGTGGTTTACCCTTCAACTGGTCGATCTTTCTCTTACTGCACCACCACTCTCTGGTGTAATGGCAAACGGATAACCAAGGAAGAAGCCCTGTCCATACTGCACACCCAATTCGACCAATATATCTCGCTGTGTTTCTCTTTCAATACCTTCTGAGATGAGTTGGGTATTGGCTTTCTCAGCAAAAACGACCATACCTTCAATGACCCGGCGTGCCTGTGTGGACTGATCAACTTTAGCGATAATTGATCGATCCAGCTTGATATATTCTGGTTCTAGCTCTTCTACCAGCCAAAAATTCGAAAATCCAGCACCAAAATCATCAAGAGCAACTTTCATCCCCAAAGCACGCAAGGCCGTTAATTCTTGCTTTAATAATCCCACATTATCAATTCGGGTTTGTTCCGTGATTTCCAATACCAGTTGATTGATGGGAACTTCCAGCTTTGCCACATTTTCAAAAATAAATCCTGCCTGGAGAGACAGGGCGTGGCCGTTTAGAAACAACAGAGAGGTATTCGTAACAAGTGGGCACGCTTCACGAATGGCAATATGTCTCGCTTTGTAATCAATCAACATCTGTGTCCCTTCCGATTGTTGAAATAAAACAGAAGGCGGAATTTCAATTCCATTTTCCGTTCTCCCCCGAATGGTAGCTTCATAGGCGTATTCCTCCAAGGGGTTGGTTAATCGGACAATGCGTTGATAGAGAGGATATAATTCAATGTTTTGCAGGAAGTTTTCTTTCAGTTTCTCACTCAACGATTTCTTCTGACCACGGTCCATTCGAATGCAATTTTGGTACTCTGCTATCAGATCATCCAGATACACACTCAATAGATATACATCTGGATCAGAAAATGTCCTTTTGTTTTGAAAAGCACTATGAAGCTGAGATCGTATCGCCTCAATACGCTTTTTCAATTGATTGATACTTCCCTGATTTTTCACGACTATTTCCTCTCTTGTCTTTTCGAACACTTGCATACGATTCCGTGCCTGTGCGGTTCTTTATTTCACTCGTTCGTAAACATGAGTAAAATGGAGTTCGTACAAGACGGGTTGTTCGACAAGATGAAGGAGGCGAAAGCATTCATGTTACAACAAGTGCTCAAGGACATTCCGATGCACACCTTTAGAAAATACTCAGAAGAATATACGGATAAACAAATTATCGATATTTTTCTAACCACATGTCATCGTTCCCCATACACTAGGCGGAATTACAGTCGAGCCATAGAACAGTTTCGCCATTTTATTTCATATAAACCTCTGCCTGAGGTTACATGGCGTGAAATTGAAGTGTATAAGATATCCTTGGAACAAGGCTTATGTAGCAAAAGCGGAAAGCCTTTGGCTCCTGCGACATTAGCAAGTCTGATTGATCCATTACGGTCCCTTTACAAATGGGGAAGCGATCCCAATATCGGTATTTTCCCCCATAATCCAACGACTTCTATCCATACACCGAAAGTACCCATAACCAGTAAAAATCACTATTTGACCAAGCGGGAACTGTTACTCCTGTTGAACCAATTAAAAAACCAAGGATATCGAGACTATCTCATCGGATTAACCCTTGTATTACTGGGGCTGCGGGTCTCCGAACTGGTCGCCATTCAATGGAATCATTTTCACTCTGATCCAACAGAAACCTCCACATGGTTGACTGTAGTGGAGGGCAAGGGAGGAAAACAACGGGAAGTCAAAGTTCCGCAAACATTGTGGAAGCAATTATTACAACTGCAACTCCTTCAAAAACAAGAAAAAAGCCAGGACTCCAATCAACGACTCTTCCCAATTTCACCAAGACAAGTAGAACGGATTATTCAAAAAGCCCGTGAGCATAGTAATACAGTGAAAAAGGTTACTCCTCACTGGCTTAGACATACGAATGCTACGTTAGCCTTACTCCATGGTGCTTCACTACAACAGGTTCAAGAAACTCTTGGGCATTCAGAAATCACAACAACGCAGCGTTATTTACATACCGTTCAACAAATGAAAAAAGCAGCTCCTGATTTTGTAGAAGACTGCTTAAAAGACATTTTTTAAAAATCAATAGGTCAAAAGATAAAAATTCATATTCATTAGAGAATTTTTGGGATATAATAAATTCTGGAAAATATGTCTAATCTGGTCGATTTTTTAAAATAAAATGTCGAACAACCCGTCTTGTACGACATATTGTACCCGAAGCAGCCCCACTTTTATACCTCGAATCCCTCGGCTTTTTTTCCAACGATGAAAATATTCCA
>NZ_JBNCMT010000059.1:0-18218 GCF_049846925.1 Brevibacillus nigriterrae | reverse complement strand
AGCGCATATGGTCGCCCAAGTCTATCAAGCCATCGAGGATGCTCTAGCAGATGGGGACACGTTTGAAGAGTTTCAGGACAAGACCAAAGACCTGTTTGAAAAAGCCGGTTATGAGGTCAAACCCTATCAAGTCGAGACTCTATTTTTAACGGTTGTTCAATCGAGCTACAACGCTGGCAGGTGGAAGCAGCTCACCGATCCTGACATTCTCGAAGAGTTTCCCTATTGGGAATATGACGCCGTGGGAGATAAACGGACCCGGCCTGCTCATATGGCGATGGACGGCCTTGTCTATCCTGCCAATCATCCATTCTGGGCCTCCTGGTTCCCACCGAATGGCTTTCGCTGTCGGTGCAGCGTCCGTGCAAGGTCGGCTTCATCCGTGAAGAGAAACGGCCTGACGATTCAAAAGGATGCGCCAAAGCTACTGCCGGACGAGGGATTCAATCACTCGCCTGCTGTGGTTTGGAAACCGAGTTTTGATAGTCTACCAAAGCCTCTAGCAGATCGAGCTGAAAGAAGGCTCCTAGAAGGCCCAAATTAACAGTTTAGGGAGGTGAGGGTAAAAATATACCTGCGATAGTCTATTAAACGCTTTTAAAGCAATTTAAACGGGTTTTAAACGGGGGTGTGCATGTGGCGAAGAGGTCAAAACTTCCTCTACGAAAAATTGCCCTCACGGAAATTCATTCCTTGAATGAGGTTCCAAGTGAAGTCCAACTGCTCCCTCGCGGGTGGACGAACACCAAAAAAGGCAAATTTTTGGTAGATGACGAGTCTATCAGATTGATTCTGAGAGACTTCCAGGCAAAGGCGAATGATGCAGTGATAGATTACGAACACCAAACCCTAACGGGTCAGCAAGCGCCTGCTGCTGGATGGATCATGGAACTGGTAGACAAGGGAGACGACGGGTTATGGGGACGAGTTGAATGGACGGATCGCGCCAAGGAGTACCTTGCCAACCGTGAATACCGTTACCTCTCCCCCGTGATCCATGTAAGGGAAGATGGCAAGGTCATTGGCTTCATCAACGCAGGACTGACCAACTTCCCTGCTATCGACGGGATGGTCCCCGTCTCATTTAAAGATCAAGAAACGGAGGAAGAACAACCAATGAACGAATTTTTGAAAAAGCTTGCTGCTGCTCTTGGCCTTCCTGAGACAGCGACAGAAGAAGAAGTGCTTGCTGCTATCCAGGAGTGCATGAAAAACAAGGACGCGAAGCCGGAAGCACAATACGAAGCTTTCAAGTCCACTATCGCCCAGGCATTGGGTATGGGGACGAATGCCAGCGACGTAGACATTCGCGCCACGGTTCTTTCTTTAAAAGCGTCCAGTGACAATAATTCCGTTGTCAAGGAGCTTCAGGAACGACTTGATAAACGGGATCGCGAGGAAGTGATCCAACTGGCACTGACTGAGGGCAAGATTACTCCAGCGCAAAAGGAATGGGCAGAAAACTATGCCAAGGTTGACCTGGAAGGATTCCGTAAATTCGTGGAAACAGCACCGCAGCTCGTTCCTATGGGTAGTGGTAGCACAACTTATGCGCTGAAGGGCAATCCAGGTACAGGCGGATTGGATGACAGCCAAGCCAATGTAAACAAGCTCCTGAATATTGACGCTGAAACCTATAAGAAGTATGGAGGCGATCAGTAATGTTGACCCAAGACCGTAACACCAAACAAATGGCAACCGCCGACAGGCTGATCCTCCCAATTGCAGCAAACACCGTGATCTATCAAGGTGGACTGGTTGCGATCAATGCTGCTGGCGAGGCTGTTCCTGCTACTGCAACGGCTGGCCTGAAAGTTGCCGGACGTGCTGAAGCGCACGTTGACAACCGATACAGCGGAGTTGGAGAAAACAGCATCGCTGTAGGTCGCGGGATCTTCCTCTACAAAAACAGCACGGCAAACCCCGTTACCGCAGCGCAATTGCTGGAAGATTGTTTCATTGAGGATGACGAAACGGTTCGCGTCTCTACAGCAGGCACAAACATTCGCGCAGGAAAGGTTATCTCCCTGGACGCTAAAGGCGTTTGGGTAGAGATTCGATAGGAGGTCGATCTAATTGATTATCAACGCAACCAACTTAAGAAGCATTTACACAGGCTTTAAAGTCATTTTCAATCAGGCCCTGCAAAACGCCAAGCCCATGTGGACAAAGATCGCTACGCTTGTGCCTTCCACGGCCCGCGATGAGGAATACAAATGGCTGGGCAAATTCCCACGCATGCGTGAATGGATCGGCTCCCGTGTACTGGACAATCTTGCGACGCATGGCTACACCATCAAAAACAAAAGTTTTGAGGCAACTATCGCCGTAGATCGCGACGACATCGAGGACGATCAGATCGGCGTCTACACACCAATGATCGAGGGCTTGGCTCAAAGCGCTGCCAATCACCCGGACGAGCTGGTTTTCACTCTCCTGCCAAGAGGTTTCACCGAGCGCTGCTATGATGGGCAATACTTCTTCGATGAGGAACACCAAGACGGAGACGGCCCGGTTCAATCCAACAAAGGCACGAAAAAACTGTCCAGTGCTTCATACAGCGCGGCTTACGCTCAGATGATGAGCCTGAAAGATGAGCATGGAAACCCGTTGAGTGTAACGCCGACCGTCCTGGTTGTTCCGCCGCAGCTCCGCGAAATGGGTCTCAAAATCTTGCAAGCTGAGACCAACGAAAATGGCGAAACCAACGTGAACAGAAACAGCGCAGAACTTCTCGTCGCGCCTTGGTTGGCTTCCGATCCAAACGCTTGGTTCCTCCTGGATACCTCAAAGCCAGTGAAGCCGATCATCTTCCAGGAGCGTAAAAAGCCTAATTTTGACGCGCTGGATCAACCGACCGATGAGAATGTCTTTATGAAAAAGCAGTACATTTACGGCGTCGATTCCCGCGATAACGCTGGTTATGGCCTATGGCAGTTGGCCTATGGCTCTACTGGGGTGGATGCCTAATGAGTAAGGGAATCGCCATTACCAGTAAAGTCAACGGATTCCGTCGGGCAGGGGTTCAACACCCTGCCCAGCGGGTAGTCTATCCGGCTGATCGGTTCACCGACTTGCAGCTCAAGCTCCTGGAGGAAGAACCTATGCTCATCGTTGAGGAAGTTTCGGAAGAATCAATGGATTTAGAGAACATTCCTCCTTTGGAACCAACCCCTGAACAAACAAAGACAACGGGCAAAGGCGGGCGCTCTAAGGAGAAGGACAAGGAGGAATAAAGCATGTACGCTGTAGCCTCTGACCTTGAAAGCAAATTATCACCCGACATCATGATGAGACTTACGGATGACGATGGGACTGGAGTAATCAACTGGGATATTGTCACCAAGATGATCCAGGAGGCCAGCGCGGAAGTGGATGCTTTTCTTGCCATGCGATACACCTTACCCCTATCTCCCGCGCCGCCTATCCTTTCTAAACTTACCCTGGACATTGCGCTTTACAACCTGTTTTCTCGCAGGGGTATTGATGAGAGCAGCGCGGATGGTGTGATTGTCACCCGGTATAACAACGCTATTCGCATGCTGGAGAAGATTGCAGCAGGATCAATGGAGATCATCCCGCCGACCAGCGACACGGGCGGCGAGGCTCCTTCTTCCTCTCACTCTATGAGCTATCAAACAGCTCCCCGGATATTCTCGCGAGAACAAATGAAAGGCTACTGAGATGAGCAGCGCTGAGTTTGGGGATTGGAAAAAGGCAATGTCCCTCCTGAACCATATGGGCGAGGCCAACATGCTACGTATCAACAAGAAGATTGGTTCGGCAATGGTGGACAGCACAAGGGACAGGTTCAAAACTGGAACTGCGCCGGATGGAACGCCTTGGCCCAAATCCAAACGGGCCGAGCGTGAAGGTGGAAAAACACTCGTTAATAAAGCCCGTTTGCGAAATTCAATCACCTTCAAGGCCACTCCCAGGCAGGTAGAATGGGGAACCAACGTCCCCTATGCAAAGACTCATAACAACGGTGAAGAGATCAAGGAACACGTTGTAAGAGCAAAAAACAAACGCTCTCTTCGTTTCTTCATAAATGGGCAAGCTATCTTCCGAAAAAAAGTGACCATCCCAGTAATTAAAATGCCAAAGCGTCAGTTTATTGGGCTATCTGAAGATGACGAGAAAGAGATCAAGGAAATTATCATTCGTGAGATTGGAGGGGGTTTTGTATGATCCAGGCTGTTCAAAATGGTCTGAAGGCTGCCTTGCTGCAAGCCGGGATTGCAGAAAATCTGATCTATACCTCTATTGCAGATGAAAAGGCGTACCAGCATACACCCTCTGCCTTCATCCTGATGGAACCAGGAGAAGTCAAAACGGATCGGCAGCGTGTAGCGATCCGTCCAGGTCGATTTATCTGGCAGCTCTATACGCTGACAATCCCCTTTAGTGTGTTGATAACGGACAAAGACCTTCCGAAAGCCGAAAGCAAAGCGCTCTCCTTTCTGAGAAGGCTTCCGAAAAGGTTGCTTGATGGGGATTACGCTATTGCGCTACAGCCTGGAGCCATCAAGAGGCTTGAAGATACAAGCATCATGTCTCAGGCAGTAGGGTTTGAAGTCATCGTCACCGCAAAAGGTGGGGTCTACTCCGAACAGAAGGCCGCACAAATGAAAGTCATAGTCGAAGGAGTTGAATTTGAGCATGGACACAACGAAAGCCACTGAACAACAAGAGCAAGCGCCTGCCATTCCTGATGGAATCGAAACCATTGAAAGTTTGTTTGAACGTCTGGACGTTCCATCCTGGCAGGCAAAAGCGCTAATGATACATGAAGGTTGGAGCCAGGGCAAGGCCATGACAGAAAAACAGTTTAGGGCAGCACTTAAAAAATTCCTCAGTGCGCCCGTTGGAGGTGATAAATCGTGAGCATACCTGACATTAACGTAAAGCTGGAAGATGGAGGACTTGGGGTTGTACCTCCTAGTCCTACTGGATTGCATGTCAAGATTGGCGTTGCAGCCGCAGGCCCTAAAGGTGAGATCATTTCCATTTCTGGCTCATCTAGTGTCAAGCAATTCGGAAAAGGGCCGCTGGTTCGCTCTATCGGGGATTCCTTTGCTGAAGGAACCAGTAATATGTATGCGGTTAGGGCTGAAGCAGACATTGACGGCACGGTAACTGCCGTAGAAAAAACAGGTACTGGAACAGGAACGGTTAGTGTGTCTGGCAAACCAACTGATGAAATTCATGTGGAATTGCTGATCACCAGCTCTGGAGGTCTCAACCAAGCGACTTTCACACTGAGCATTGACGGGCAGACGCCGACCTCTCCTATCACGGTCCCAATCACAGGTAGCTATGAACTGCCGGACTCTGGCCTCACGATTACCTTTACACCTGCTGCCAGCTCGCCAGAAAACAGCTTTAAAGTAAATGATAAATTTACTTTCTCAGCGACAGCGCCGCAGATGTCAACAGCAAGCTTGGTCAATGTGCTTGATCTTGTTCTTGAAAGTGAATATCCCTACGAGTTTATTCACATCGTTGGGCCAAGCACTCCGGCTGTCTGGACTCTGTTCGACTCCAAGCTTGCTGCTGTTCAAGGTGAGGGAAAATACGTTTTTGGTGTCTGCGAAACCAGAGACATAAACGAAGGGGAATCCATTGATCAATACGTCAAGGCAATGGTTGATCAAGCAGCAAGCTTCTCTTCCATCTTGGTATCCGTGGTAGCTGCTGGAATCGGCAAGCTAGACTTTTTAACAGCAAAAGAGGATGAGCGAAACCCTGCGGGGATCGTCGTAGGGCGCGTGTCCCAAATCCCGGTTCATCGTAGTGCGGGTCGTGTTCTTGATGGCTCTCTCTCTGCAACTGAGTTGCGTCCGGCTGGGATCAAGAAGGCCCACATTGTTGCCCTGGATAACGCCCGTTATACCACGGTACGCCGATATGACGGAATCCAAGGCATCTACTGCACGAACTTCCGCATGATGGCGCCAACTGGCTCTGATTATCTGTATGGGGAACGGACACGGGTCATGCTGAAGGCAGCTCGTTTGGTTCGCTCAGCAGCTCTCTTACAAGAGCAAAACGAAATTCCGTTTGATGATGCCACAGGCAACATTGACTTTACACCAATGGAAAATCTGTTGACAGCAGCGCTCAACCCGATGCTGAACGCTGAAGAGATTTCAAAGGCCCGTGTCGTTATCAATCCAGAGCAAAACATTCTGGCTGGTGAACCCATGAAAGCCGTTATTCGGATCACGCCTCGCGGGGCATATCGGGACATGGAGCTTGAGATCGGGTTCGAGAACCCGTTTGGAGGTGCTAACTAATGGCGGTTAATGGACAAAAGTACGACTGGGAGAGCATTACTATTACGCTCCCGCATGGCGTCTTGATCGACGTTGAATCCATCGATTACAGCGATGAGCTGGAAAAGGAAGTTCTGTACGGGAAAGGTGCTACTCCTGTAGGAGTCGGAAACGGCAACTACAAAGCAGAAGCAAAACTGAACATCCGGCGCGAGGAATACAACAAAGTGCTTGCCTACGCTGCCAAGATGAAAAAGCCTTTATACCGTCTTGCTCCCTTCCCGATCACCGTATCCTACGCGAATGACGATCAACCCAAGGTTACGGATACCCTTCCTGCTTGTCAATTCAATAAGGCAAGTACAAACCCAAGCCAGGGTGATAAAGAAGTCAAAGTCGAAATGGGCCTTGTTCTCTCCAAGCCGATCCTCTGGAGCGGAAAGGCCAATGTTTAAAAGTCATTTAAAAACCATTTAAACCGGGAGGAAAAACATGACACAAACATTTGTAAAACCGTCTGATGAGCAAATCCAGGAGCTGAAGAAGAAGCACGGGGAACTCCATGAGATTTCCAATGATGATTACTACCTTCTCTTCAAGAAGCCAGAGCGCGACAATCTTTCTCGCTTCATGAAAGATTCGATGAAAGACTCCTATCGAGGTTTGCGAAACCTCGTCATGGACACGTTGGTTTACCCAACACGGGAAGAGCTTGACAAAGAATTTGAGGTTCAACCAGGTCTTGTCATCGGGATCGGGACGGAACTGCAAAAGTTGGCAGGCACAGCAGTTGATTTTTTCAGCAAGAAATTGTAAAGGCCAAAGAGCTGGTCGAGGCTAACCCATTCCTTGCAATGGAGGCCCTGATTGCCGACACGCTCCATGTGTCCCCGCTGGATCAGCAGCAGCTTTCTCACGAGGACTTTATAACCCTCGCGGGACAAGCGTCCTGGCTAATGGAGCTGAAGGCCAAAATGTCAAAGCCAAGGGGGTGATTGCATCGAGGGCATATTCAAGCTTGGATTTATCCTGGACTTGATTGATAGAATGTCCGGCCCTGCTGGTCGGATTGTTCAACAGATGCAACGAGTCCGGGAATCTGTTACACAGACAGGTCAAACTCTTCGGACCATCGGGAACCAGGCAGCCGTAGCAGGAACAGCTTTCGCAGTTCTTGCAGCATCCGGCGCGGGCCTGATCAATGGCATGGTACAGCCTGCGGTTGAAGTCCAAGATGCGTTGGCTCCCCTAGAGGTTGTTACCACATCCACTATGGGGAGCATGCAAAAATCGCTGGAAGCCTCCAAGAATGCAGCGATTGAATGGAGTATGGCCCACAAACAAGCAGCAGCTCAGTTTCTGGATGCGAATACGACAATGGGATCGGCAGGTTTGAACGACATTCAGGCACTGGCAGGTACACAGCAAGCCCTAGCGCTTGCAACGGCTACCAAAGGGGACGATATTGAGGCGGCAAACCTCCTTGCTGTTGTCTACAACAACGTGGGTGACAAGACCAAAGATGTTACGGCTGAAATGACACGCCTCTCTGATGTCATGTCACAATCACAGGCGCTCTTTCAATACGCCAATCTGAATACCATGAATGAGTCTTTGAAATACGCTATCCCGTCAGCTCTGGGAGCGAAGCAAGGGTTTGAAGAGCTGAATGTCGTTTTAGGTCAGCTCAACAACGCAGGCTTACAAGGATCAATGGCAGGTACTGCGTACTCAGCTTTCATGAGGCAAACCCTCAAAGCTTCAGGTCAATTGGGTTTCGCAATAGCGAAAAATGCTGATGGCAGCTTCAACTTTATCGCAACTTTGGAGCAGATTCAGAAGAAATACGGCGACCTTTCCAAAGCATCGCCAAAAGTGCAAATGGCTTTCCAGCAAGCTTTTGGTGATGAGGGGCTTCGAGCTGTACAGCTTTTGTTACCACAGATTGACAACATGAAACAGGCTTTGCAAAGCGTTGGTGACTCTTCAGGGGCCACAGCAAAGATGCAAGCCACGATGGAAAAAGCTCCTACGACACAATGGCAGATACTGCAAAACAATATCAAAGCCGTTCAAATTGAATTGGGGGACAGTTTACTTCCTACGCTGGTAAGTATGATTCCGCCCATTCAGAACGTGGTTAAGTCGTTCAGTGACTTTATGAAAGCCCATCCGATCATAGCGCAAGTTATTGGACAAATCATGCTATGGGGAACAGTGATTTTCGGGCTGTTAGCAGTGTTGTCCTTTGCGACTACTGCGGTGATGTACATGGGTTCTTCCCTCATGCAGTTAGGTCAAGGGTTGGGATGGGCAGGAAGGCAAGTTGCAGACTTATCTAAGAAGTTTTGGGGTCTCCTAACCTCCATGTATCAAAACACCATAGCGATGGCACGAATGGGCTGGCAAAATGCCGTCATTGGTGTTCGTATGTTAGGGCAGCAAATTGCACTTTTAGCAACTAGATTTTGGGGATTGTTAACCTCTCTTGCAGCCAATACAGCAGCACTTGCACGGATGGCCTTTTCTCAGGTTGTCCAGGGTGCGGTGATGTTAGGCCAAAATATCGCCGGGTTAGCAATGCGATTTTGGGCGCTGCTCCCATCCATATGGGCGACAACTGTTGCGCTTCTTGCAAACCCAATGACTTGGGTCGTTGTCGGGATCATGGCTCTGATCGGCGCATTAGTGTGGTTGGGAATGAACTTTGACACGGTAGCAGCGATTGCAGCGGAAACATGGAACACAATAACAACCTGGTTTATGACTGGCTGGAATTGGGTCATGGGGATTCTCAACCAAGCGATTGCTTTTCTCCAACAATGGGGGCCGACATTCTTGGCGATCTTCATGCCGATTATCGGTGTGCCGATGCTCATAGCTCAACATTGGGATCAGATCGTTGCCTACCTCTCCAATCTATGGCAGACATTCAAAAATAGCGGTGCTGGTTTGATCGATGCTTTTGTCCAAGGGATTCAATCTGTGATCAACAAGCCGTATGAAGTAATGGAACAGGCTTTAACCAAGCTTCGCCAACTGCTTCCGTTCTCCGATGCAAAGGAAGGTCCTCTCTCCGAACTGACAAGAAGTGGACGTGCTGTTCCTGGAACCATTGCGGAAGGGATTGCCCAGGCTGGGCGGGTTCTTCCGCAGGCGCTGCAAAAAGCAATGGACCCAATGCTGCAAGGCATTCAGCCCATTTCCATCCCGGTTGTCCCGGCTTTTGCTGGTGACGCAGGAATGGAGTCTGCCAGTGATTCATTTACTAAACGCTCAAGCAGCAGCATGTTTTCCGGCTTCTTTGGTCAAGATGCGACAGCCGACGGAAGCAGCAGCGGATCGCTCAGCCAAAGCAGCAGCACCGTAGAAAGCAAACAGAACACTTACAACTTCAATCTGTACCAAAGCGGCAGCTCAGATCACAGCTTACTTTCGGGCATTCGTCGCTACTTGGAAGCACACGAAGAATAGGAGTGCAGCCGTCATGATGATTAACGGACAGCTACTTCCCGCCATCGTTCAAAAGGTTGAAATTGATGGCGAAAGCGTAACAGATACCCTCGAAATTGAGGGTAAAAAGGACAAGATCAAAGACGCGACAGGATACCAGAACAAGACGATCCGAGTCACTCTTTTGATCCAGGACGATGAACAAGGGACCTACCTGGACAAAATCGCAAAGATTGAAAAGCTGGCGAAACAGGGCAAGGTTCCCCCTGTTTACCCGATCAGTGATCCTCACCTTCTGGCCCGTGGGATAAGTAAGGTAAAGATCACGAACTTCAACACAAAAGAATCGAGCGAGAAAAGCGACAACATTTCTGCTTCCCTGGACATGATCGAATATGTCCCTGTCCCCGTTAGCCTCATCAAGAAGAAAAAGGGCCAACAGAAAAAGAAAAAAGGCGATCCGATGCCGACGTTCGTTACTGTCCAAGACCCGCTGAAGCAATCTCCAGCCGTGGACGATGACACGCCGCACCGCCTGGGGGGAGCGATAGAGTAATGGCTTTAAACGTAGAGCTGCACACCGACGACCTGGAACTGACTGGCGGCATCCTGAAGGTAGACATTTACCACGCTGCGGACTCTCCCGCCGATCTCGCCCGGCTCACCATAGAGGATGAGCTAATGCAAGGGATGGGTTTGCAAAAGGATCAGCGTGTAGAGGTATGGCTAGGGATTGAGGAAACCGAACGAGTATTCACGGGGCGGATCGCCTCCGTCGGAACGGAAATTCTCATCAAAGACTTTATGGTGGACATGCTGAAAACCAAAGTGACAAAAGCGCTGCGGGATGTTGACTTCCATGAATCAGCAAGTTTGCTCTTCCGCGAGTGTGGTTATTCCGAAGTTGTTCTCCCGGAAGATCCCAGCTCGATCAAACCGAGCGTCATTTTTCACGGCTGGAGCGCTTATGACGAGGCCAGAAAACTAGCGAGAGCTTTTGGCTATTCGTTCCTTCCCTACTTCGATGCGGATGGCAAAGGCCATTTCCATCCTGCTGACGACATTGACGAATGCCCAGCCTTTGAGCGAGGGAATAACATCGTCAATCTGCTGAAAACAGGAAACATGGTGGAAGTCAAAACGGTCTGCATGCCCAGCCTGTTCCATTCGATGGAGGTTATCATCGACCATCCGCAAGTGAAATCCGACGTCGTTCTCGTGAAGTCGGTCCGGCATATCAGTGAAGGCGGGTCTCTCCGTACCATCTTCACGTTTGAGGATGTGACAGCCTCATGAGTGATATGCAAGATATGCAGATGCTACAGAGCTTTATTCTCCAGGTTCTCCGCAATGAACACCCGGACTGGTTTGCTCCTTTCAGGTATCCGATGTATGGCACGGTGATGAAGGCCGGAGGCGGGAGAGCTGACGTGCAAATTCTCACGCAAGATGGTCAGCCAGATGAGGCAATTCCTGTACTGCTGGCAACCTACGATTCCAGGCGTTTCCTTGACCTATTGAACGGAGACAAAGTATTAGTGGTCTTCCCTTACGGCGATCCCACCGAAGCCAGAATCATTGAAAGGATGTGATAACATGGCTGATCTTCAGCTCAAAAACGGCCAATTTGTCAGAACAGCAGACGGAGACCTTGCCCTCATTGATGATGAAGAGCTGACCATTCAGGAAGTGAGGCATGAATTTATAACGGAAAAAGGCGAAATTGATCTTCACTCTGAGTATGGCGCTCCGCTACTTCAATTCTTGCATATGGAACAAAGTGAAGAGGCGGAAGCTGCAATCGCCAACGTCATTGCTGAAACTGTGAAAAAGTATGAGGTTGACGAAAATTCGATCCATGTCACCATTACCCGTTGGAGCTTGGACGGCATTCGGGGAAGAGTGTCCTTCCGTCCAGTTGACCGAAATCTCCAGACTCAGCCCACGGTAGTAGACTTCTCCGTGAGCTATCAAGGGGTGGTCCTCCTTGATTGATCCTCAAGAACTGATTGATCCAATGCCTTCAGCTCCCGCCTGGATTGATGAAATGAGCAAGGACCCGAACGTCGAAAAGCTGGGGCTGCGTAACACCAAACCGGGCGGCGTATGGCGGACGCTTTTGGAGGCTTTCTGGCGTGGTGGGCGTGACATTCGGAACCTGCTACGATCCGTGGTCAATTCGATATTTAATCCTACGGGAGACTGGGCAGACCTGAAAGCAGCCGAACATAATGTCGAACGGATTCTTGCACGGCAGACGGAAGGAAGGGTCATCCTCACCAGGAGCGACGCGACAGTGGACAGCATCATCCCGGAGGGCAGCATCTTTCGGACAAAGCCGGATATGCAGGGGAAAACTTATCGCTACCTATCGACAGTCCGCATGCTGTTCCCAGCAGGTCAAACGGAGCTGGCTGTCCCGATCCGGGCTGAATCCCCTGGAGCTGCTTACAACGTCCCTGCGAACACCATTACACAGATCGTCACGCACTTACCAGTTGACGCTGTTACAAACCGAAACGATTGGATCACGGCTGAAGGACTTGACCGTGAATCGGACGACTCTCTGAATCTGAGAAGGCAGCTAGTTTGGACAGAGCTTGCACAAGGCGGTGGGAATGCGCTCACCTATGAGTCTATCGCCCGGAGTGTTCCTGGAGTCCTTTGGGTATCCGTTGATGATACCCACCCAAGGGGCCAAGGAACCGTGGACGTTTACATCGGCGGTGTCACGGGTGCGCCGCCTGCCGAGCTGATCGAGTTGGCCCAAGCAAAGCTGAATGAGAAAAAGAGCATCATCGCTGACGTTTTGGCAAAGATGCCTACCATGATCCCGGTTAACATCGAAGGAACGATCTTCTATGACCCGGATTATGGGAACCCAGAAACACTCTTGCCACAACATACCGAAGTGCTTCAGGTGATGGTTCGCATTGATCCAGATGACAAGAAAAATTATCCGCTGGTTGAGAAGGTAGATAAATTCGGTTTACCTGTTGATCGGATCGAAGGGAATCTCAGGACTGTCCCCTATACCGTTAGCGTCAAGCTTACTTCTCCAGCTCAAGACCTGCTGCCATTGAAGAATCAACGGCTTGAGATCGGAACGATTAACCTGACGTATCAGGCGGCGGTGAAACAATCATGAGCGCCTTTGGCAACTACTTTTATGAAATGGTTCACCGGGTTTTTAAGCTTCAGCCCACTGATGAGGACAACGACATCTATTACTTTACCCAGGGTTTGGGAGGCTTCTTTGACAGAGCGAAGCTTGATGTCTTTAAAATCCGCCGTGACGCTATGATCCCCACTGCTTCAGAAGCAGCGCTTGCCCTACACGGACGAGATCGCAACATGCCGCGCTACCGTGGGGAGAGCGTCGAAGAGTATCGCAACCGCCTTTTGGCTGCTGTTCCTCTCCATCAAGAAATCGGAACAGAACCAGGAATGAAAAGACTACTTGCGCTCATCGGTTATCCGGGCGCAATTGTATTGCCCTTCTACAAGCTGAAATACAGCGAGAACAAGATCGGGCAGATTGTTCGCCTGAAGATCGACGGTCTGCAAATTGATGGGAGCTGGAAGGTTGGGACGTATCACGTTCTCAACCAAGGAAGTGCAGCTCTGAAGATTGACGGCACATGGAAAGTCGGCGTCGGTTACAACCTGGACACTCCGAATGGCGAGGACCTTACAAAGCGGTGGGCTGAGTTTATGGTCGATCTTAACGAGCCGGATCAGCCTTTCCTACCTCATCACTTGCGGATTGTGGCAGATGCCATTCAATTCATGAAGCCTGCCGAGGCAAAGCTTTACTCCATCCGATTCAACCGAAAATTTGAAACGCCGCAAGTCACCGATCCAGCCGGGGAAATCAGCCTGATCGTTACCGCAGAAACTGCCTTGCCTATCCTTCAGCCGGAGCTTGGCCTTGTAGTTAACCAGGAGGCCAAGGCGATAGACGACATGATGTTCGTACATGAGCCTATCATTCTATCGGCAGACCCGGTGAATTGGAAAGTAGATGGTTCCTGGAAGGTTGGCGGCAGCACTGAAAGGCGCTTGCAGATTGAATACAGCGACAGCACAAGGAGGGTTAGACTTTGAGCAATATTGTTACAACAAGGCAGCGTGGCATTGATTTAGCCAATGCCTGCCTGAATGGTACAGCACCGCCAGCTATCACGAAAATGAGCTTCGGGACTGGTGGACATGCTCCTGGCGATATTACCACACCAGTACAGGCGGGTAGAACCGACCCAATGGAAAACCAAGTGGCTATTCTCCCATGCTCTGTACAGCATGATCCCACTGACCCGACCATTCTGGTTTATACCACGATTGTTCCAAAAGGAACGCTTGACGGCTATTCGATCACGGAAGCAGGCTTGCATTACGCTGACGGCACACTGGCCTACAGAATGACATTCGGGGCCATCACATTCGGTCAAAGTATGGTGGATGGAACCTTCAAGATTAAAGAGCGGTTTTAACGCCGTTCAAACGCAATTTAAAAGTTATTCAAGGTGGTGAACAATTTGGCTGATCTTATTGGACAGTCTCAGTTTAAAGACCGTGTTCGCGGAATTGTCCAGGGCGATGATGCAACACCTGACTTGTGGAATGGTCCTTATCAGGACTTAATCAACAATGACAAGTTTTTGAATGATACCAAGCTTGATAAAACAGAAGTCGCAGCCAATGGAATCAACAAGGTTCCTCGTCTCGATGATCAGGGCAAAGGGGCTTTCAGCATTACAGGGGATGCTTCAAGTGTGGGTAGCAAGGTAGTTTCTGATCTTGTACTCCAAACTGAAGTTGCAGCAAGTGGAGCAAACAAGGTCCCTCGCTTAAACGCTCAGGGTAAAGGGGCATTCAGTATTACTGGTGATGCTGCAAGTGTCGGTGGTAAACTCCCGGCTGATCTTGTTCTCCAAACAGAGGTTGCAGCCAACGGAGCAAGCAAAGTCCCCCGCTTGGATGCCCAAGGTAAAGGAGCGTTTAGCATCACGGGTGATGCAGCAAGTGTGGGTGGTCAATCATTAACTCAACTTGATGCTCGTTACTCCCCTGCTGCTCACGTTGGAGCCGGAGGCAATGCACACGCATTGGCTACGACTTCGACAGCCGGATTTATGGGGCCGGATGATAAGCAGCGTCTAATTGATTATAGCGAGTACGCAAGTGGAAAAGACGGCAATGGCATCTATACCGTGATGGATTACAAGCGTTCTGACGGAACCCTGTATATGAAATCAACTCTTTCAAATGCTGATGCCAGTGGAAACTATCAAACGATGACTTGGAACTTCTACAACGCTGCTGGAACGACAATAGTAAGCACGAAAACCTGGACACTAACCTATGACGCAGACAAAAATATCGTTTCAAAGGTGGTGAGTTAGATGGATGCCACAAGCATTTTACGAGGACATGGAATAGGTGCAAGTGCTGGATCGGTAACGGATTACTTTGGCACTGGAGCAGATGGTGTCTTAAACACAACTGGGAATGTTACCTTGCCATCGACTTTAGATGGCACTAGAGTTGTCAAACATTATTCGAGCATAACGATTAACGCTGGTCACGTCCTCACAGTAAGCAACCGTTGTAAAGGGCTGCTGTTATACAGTCAGGGAGATGTCATTATCAACGGCAGCATTGATATGAGCAGTAAAGCCCCTCTGTATGTAGCAGCAAACGAAAAGCGCCCCGCCGTATTGGTTCGAGGATATACAGGAATCACGTCCGATCCCAGCATCGAGCTTCTTGCGGCACTAACAGTAAAGCAACAGACCGACCAAATCTTCCTTGGTTACGGTGGAAAAGGTGGAGCTGGTGGCGGTGGGTCCCCTGCTGATACGGATTCCTCTTTCCTTGGAGGTGGTTACGGTGGCGGTGGTGCTGGCGGTCAGTCTGGTGGTCTTGGCGGTCAAGGCGGAATATTATCCGCCCTTGGTTCCGGGGGCGCAGGCGTCTCAGCCTACAATAACACGGTGCAAGGAAATCCTGGCGGACGTGGTGCTGGTGGAAGTGGTAAGGCGGTATCTGGCGATAATGCTTCTGTCAACACTGGTCGTGGTGGTAATGCTCCTGGTGGTGGCGGTAGTGCCGGAATGTGGCGCTACAATGGTTCCGGCTTATCAATGGGCGCTGCTGCTGATGGTGCAGCTTTTGGTGGCGGTATCATCGTCATTATCGCCAAAGGAAACATCATCATTGGTAGTGGTGGCAGCATACGAGCAAACGGCGGACCAGGAGCAAAAGGCCAAGATTATACAGATGGTATGTTTTACAACTACTGCTATGGTGGTCATGGCGGCGGTGGTGGTGGCGGCGGGATCGTCGGTCTGTTCTACAAAGGCACATACACAAATAACGGTGTCGTTGAGGCAAATGGCGGTGCTGGAGGTGCGGCAGGTATTTGTACCAATAACTCGTCCAACAATGGAACGCCTGGAGCTTCAGGAACCGTTGGAACCATCACCACTAAAAAACTTTAAGAAAGGAGTTTTATGAAATGCGAGTCATTTACGCTTACAACCCTAACAATTCGACAGAAGTAAGTCTTATCGAGAGAGTTAAACAGGAGCTAGGCGCTCAAATGGAGGAAGTTTTGGTGACAGACTTCCAAAATATAAAGGATGTTTACAGTATCCGCGCTACTCCCGCGCTTATCATCATTCGTGACGATCTTCAAGGTGAACACCTGCTTGAAGAGGATTTAGAAAACAACCAATTGCGTGTAACTCTTGAATGTCTCAAATCTTTGCAGGAGGAAGAACAGGCCATTTTCGAGATGGATACAAAACGCATTGATGCAGTCGTTAAAGCCGAAGTAAACAAGCAACTTGAAATTGAACGATCTAAAAGCAAGGCTCAGATCGACTACCTTGGGCAGCTCTCCGTCAGAGCTAGAAAGGCAGGTGTGAAATAATGAGCAACTTTGAATACTGGCAAATGGCATATAACGAAGGATGGGCTTTCCTTGATGATCTTACTTGGGCCGTAGAAAACAATGAAATTACCCAAGAGGAAAAAGATCAAATAGTAGCCGAATCCAACTTAGTCGTTGCAAAAGGATAGGTGAAAACTTATGAACATCAAAGCAATCCAAGAAAACAAATGGTATAAAATGCTGCTTGAACTGGCTACAGAAGATTACATCCATGTCAATCAATTTTCACGGGACGGACGTTCTCTTAACTCCCAATCTTTCACAGTTTGGCACTATACAGCCGATCCAGGCGCGACGGATGAGAACGAGCGGAATTATTTTGAGAGCTTGAAAAACCAAAATCCCAATGACTCAGTAAATGACCGCTACGCTGGCGCTCACATCTTCATCCACAGACATGATGCCCGGATCATCATTCCGCTTTGGGAACGGGCCTACCATTCCGGGGATTCTTGGTATAACTTGAATGCCATTGGAATAGAGCTTTGCATTGAAAAGGACGGAAGTTTCCACCCAGAAACCATTGCCACTGCTATAAAGGTTGGTGCGCTCCTACAGCTTCTATTCGGGTACAGAACGGATCGTAACATTCGACATTACGATGTAACTGGGAAAATATGTCCAAAACCATGGGTGGACAACCCTAGCCTGTTCTCTAAATTCAAAAAGGACCTTGAAACTCAATTACAGATTTATGTGAACCCACCTGTTAGCAAACCTGTGAATACTGTGAATAGCCAAACTGTTGTGAAGCTTGAAATCGACGCAAAACCTACAGAAATCACGGGTTTCTTGAAAGATGGAAAGGCATACCTTCCAGTCCGAAAATTGGCTGATGCTCTTGGCAAGAGTGATGCTATCGGTTGGTGCGAAACATCAAGAATGGTCCTTCTATCCGGCTATGTCTTGAACAGCTCTGTTTTGATCAATGGCACTGGCTACGCCTGGGTTCGGGAAATCGCAAACGTTATGGGCATGGATGTTGACTGGTTTGAGGAAACAAAAACTGTAAAATTGAAAGGCAAGGTGAAGCTGTAATGTTACAAATTGACTTGTCAGTATTTGATGCAACTGTAATCCCTGCGATGCTCTTCCTCCTTTGGATCGCTATTCAATTGGGTGTGTCGAAGAAGTTTATCCCGCTCCTTGCTGTCGTGCTATGCGTCCCTGTTGGCCTATACTTCATTGGAATGAATGGAGTTGGATTGATCGCTGGAATACTGCTCGCTTCTTCTATAGTAGGTTTCCATAGTGGAACGAAGAACACTATGCAGTTTTTCAAAACGAGCAAATAACAGGCTTCTAGGGCTTGTGGGAGCGACTTGCCTAGAATGGGTAATCAAATTAAACGAATGTATGTTCGTATAAAATTCCCTTCAAACTTGATTTAAAGAGCGTTTAAATGCAATATAAAAGGGTCCCTGAATATGCTTACAGGAGACCCTTTTATACATTATTTCATTCAAGCTACTGAATCGGACTATCTCATTTTGCGCGTCGCGTTTTCTCATTTTGCGCGTCCGCATACA
>NZ_JBNCMT010000058.1:0-18548 GCF_049846925.1 Brevibacillus nigriterrae | reverse complement strand
CGTACGATGGAATCATTGACGGTCTGATCGGAACAGGGACAAAAGGTGCTCCTCGTTCCCCTTATGCAGACATCATTCAGGAAGTCAATCGGAGTAAACGACCCATCATCTCCATTGACATACCAAGCGGACTGGATCCTGACACCGGACAGCTTCATGACAGTTGTATGAAAGCAACACGGACAGTCGCCTTGGCGTTCTTAAAACGCGGTCTCACACAGTACCCCGGTCTTGATGCAGTAGGTGAGGTTATCGTGCGAACAATCGGGATTTGGCCTTCCTTTGCTGACCAATTCGGGATTCGCACGTTCCTTTTGTCAAAAACATTTTTGGAGGAGCACTTTGCTGACAGCACGGATCAACCTCGGCAAAACAATTCTCACAAAGGCACGTATGGGCATGTGCTTGTTTGCGCGGGAAGCCAAGAGATGAGCGGGGCTGGTTTGTTATGCAGCAAAGCAGCTCTCCGTACAGGCAGCGGTCTCGTCACATGGGCAGTCCCTGAATCGCTGGTTCCTTCGCTCATGGGACTTGTCCCGGAAGTAATGCTGAAGGGGCTTGCTGGAAAGACTCACTCACTCAACTCCGTCGAAGAACTGCTTGCTGTTCTCACTACTCGCAATATTGCTGTCATCGGGCCTGGCCTGGGTCGCTTTGCTGATGATTCCCGTTGGTTGCGTACCATTTGGGAGCAAAGTTCCTGCCCTCTCGTTCTGGATGCGGATGCGCTGAATATGATCGCTGACACAGCAGATTTTGCAGAATGGTCCTTGCGCTCACACCCGACCATTCTCACGCCACATCCAGGTGAGATGGCGAGATTGCTTGGTGTGACAACGGCAGAGATCCAACGCAACCGAATCGAAATCGCCCGATCCTTTGCCGCTCGTCACCGTGTCATCCTAGTGTTAAAAGGTGCTCGTACGGTAATCGCCACCCCGGATGGAGCAGCGTATATCAATCCAACAGGCAATCCAGGAATGGCCACAGGCGGATCCGGTGATGTTTTAGCGGGCATCATTGCAGGATTTATTGCACAAGGTTTATCCGCAGATCATGCTGCCTGTTTTGGTGTCTGGCTGCATGGATACGCAGGAGACCAAGCTGCCTCGAAGCGAAAATCGCCTAATTCGCTGATCGCAGGAGATATCATAAACGAACTGTAGCCTACTTTTTCTCTCTGGTAGTGGTGTCTGTCTTGCTCTCGTGCTTGGCCCATTCCTGTTGCAGCTCACTCAATGTGGCTTCTTCGATGGGTTTGCCACAGGCTTCTGTAATCCCGATTTGGAGCAAGTGACTCATCAGTATTTCTCTCTCCAATTTCATTTCTGCTCATCCTCCTGTTTATCTAGCTGTCATTGTTGTCAGTAGAAGTTTAATTATAATACAGGAGGCAAAAATAGGAAAATCAAAAATTAGGCCTCAGCCCGGAATGTCTTTCCCAGTGGCTGACCTAGTCCGAAATAATGGCGGAAATTGTAGATCAGCGGACTCCATTTGGCAGGATCGATATGCTTTTCATTCACGATCAATTCTTCATGCACATGAACTTGTACAGCTTGCACCTCGACGATAGCAAAGATTTGCGAGTAGTCAGGGATGCGTATCGTCTGAACTCTTGACTCGATTTGAATGGGACATTCCATAATACGAGCGGGCTTTACAGCAACAGATGGGGTGGCTGAAAAATTGGCAGCTTGGAACTTATCCTTTTCATAGCGAAAACCAATCTGCTGTTTGTAGGCGGGGACCGGATCTGCTCCTGTTAATGGAGCCAATGCTTCCACACCCTGCCACATACTAGGGTCTGGAATATTGAGAGTACATTCACCATGTCGCTGCAGATTCTCCAATCCTTTGCCGCCAACTCCAAGACCCAGCACAATCGTGTCACCAAGCGCCCACGACGATGAAATCGGGCTGATGTTTGTTGTTTCATCCTCATTCAAAGTTGTGAGCAGGACAACGGGAGTACCGTAGTAAAGAATGGGCGGCTGTATTGTTTTGTGTGTTGAGGTTTGATTCATGTTCATGTTTTCTTCCTCCTGACTTTGACAATCGAGTATTCTTGAAATAGATACCACTTAGTATAGAGGATAAATAGTTCGATCACGCTCGAACTATCAAGATTGGATCAAACGTCTGGCCAATACCCGTGCGGTTGAAGTTACGGATACTGGCATAAGAGGGTTTGTTGAGGTATTTGGATGTACCAAAGAAGATTTCAGCAAGTAGCTGGTCAATGTGAGGGATGGTGCAATACATGGGAGTTGTAAAAGCGGCTCGCTATCTAAGAGATGCCAAGCATATCGCTGTACTAACTGGTGCAGGAATCAGCACAGAGTCAGGAATTCCTGATTTCCGCTCGAACAAAGGACTCTGGAACACCTTTACAGAACATAAGCTCTCAACCAGCTATTGGAGATACGACCCCAAAGATTTCTGGTCTTTTTTCAAAGAATTGTTTGCCCTCAAATCGGCTGATACCTACCTGCCGAACGACGGACATCAATTTCTCGTCAACCTGGAGAAGTTAGGTAAGCAGGTGACCGTCATCACCCAAAATATCGACGGACTTCATGCCAAAGCAGGAAGCACAACGGTACTGGAGGCCCATGGCAATGCCAAGGGCGCCTACTGCCCTTCTTGCATGAACCCTTACCCGCTCGACTACATCATGAAGCTGGATCTCCCTGTTTGCACCAATGAATATTGCAAAGAAGTTCTAAAGCCCAACGTTGTCCTGTTCGGAGATCCTGTCCAGAAAATGGATGTGGCTGTTGAAGCAGTAGAACAATCGGATGTTTTCCTGGTTATGGGCAGTTCACTGAAGGTGTCTCCCATTAATCAGCTAGTGGAGATTGCGAGATTGCAGCCTGATCGAATCCTCGTCTTAGTGAATGCAGAGCCAACCGGATATGATTCACTATTTGACGTCGTCATCCATGAACCGATTGGTGATACAGTTCGAAAGATTTGGTCATCCTGCCACTCATAAATAACTGCTGGCATAGCCTCCCGTTCACTTGCACATAGTAAGCTGGATGGAGGTGAGCCAAAACATGGTAGAACAAGACATGACACAAGAAAACAGCCTGGGTAAAACACCGATGGGCGATAAAACAAGAGAAGAAATGATTTATTCTGTGGAGAATAAAGTTCCTGTTGGATCGGTTGATAAATCGCGAGCGCCAAGAAGAGACTACGACGAATCTTACCCAATTCCACCTGCACGACCGGATCCGTTTCGGGATTATTGAGAAGAAGTAACAAAAAAAGGCCGTATTGGCCTTTTTTCTTGTAAATCACAAAACTCCCCGAAACGACGTTGTAAATATGGTAATATATATAAAATTTAATTTTGTGGCTACTTAACTCAATAACAATTATATTTTGGGAGGCGAGTTTGGGGAATATGGAACCAAAAGCAATTATTCTAGATTTAGATGGTACAATATTAGATTCGGCTAAGAAAATTTCAAGGAAGACGATTGAGATACTTCAAGCAATTCGAAATAAAGGAATTCACCTGATATTTGCAACGGCTCGTCCTCCGCGGTCTACTCTCTTCGAAGAAATTAATTTATCCTCCCTCGGCACAATTATTTACTATAACGGAGCAATGTTTGATTGTAAAATTTCTAATCAAACAATCCACTTTTCCATACCGAGTAAAAAATCAAAGGAGATCATTGAGTTTTGCCTTTTTTTGAACGCTGATGCAAATATAAGTATCGAGGTTCAAAATAAATGGTTTAGCAGCAAATCATTAGATTATCGAGAAATGATGAAAGTAAAAGATAAGCCTTCAATCATTTCTTTTGATGAGTTAGTCTCGCATGATTGTACAAAGATATTATTGACTGATTTTTCTTTCTCGAAAGAATTAGTTAGCAAATACGGTAAAGAGTTAAACATTCTAGTAACAGATTCTGGACAACTAATTCAAATTATGTCTCCTGTAGCGTCCAAAGAGTGTGCTGTAGAATACATACTAAACACACTGCAAGTAAAACTGAGCGATGCCATGTGTTTTGGGGACGACTTTAATGATTTGGGATTGTTTCAGTCTTGCGGTTACTCCGTCGCCATGGGAAACGCTATTGAAGAATTAAAGAACATAGCAAATGAAATAACTTTGGAAAATGATAAAGATGGTGTAGCTATGGTTTTGGAAAGATTCGTAAACAAGAACACTGTCCCCACCTCTGCTACACCTTCGTTGCTCTGGCAAAATCAGTCGGAAAGTTCTTAATTACCCATATCCAATACAATTTTCCAGCTTCCATCCTGCTGCTTTTTCCAGATGGTTGTGTATTTTCCTGTTCCGGTTTGCACGTTTCCATCCTGATCCAGATTGGTTCGAGTGTACTTGCCATAGGTGTATCCAAGGCTGCCATCCTCGGACACCTGCGCATCGAGCGGCTCCCACCGCAGAGAGAACTGTGGAAGCGAGAATGATTTGCTCATCGCCTGGCGGACACCGTCTTGCCCTTTAATTACGTCAACTTGGGCCGGAACCATTACTCCATCTTCGGCAAAGTACGATACCCAGCCTTCCAATCCTCTTTCGGCTGTCACTTGGTCAAATTCACGATCCAGGTTCATGAGATACTCACGAAGTTCTTGCGTGTTTGTCATATTTTTCCTCTCCTTACATTCAAGTTAAGCTGAAAAAAGGCAACCATCATGTTTGTGTATGGTTGCCTTTGTCTATTGTAATATGGAATTTGTTTCTATTTACTTACTGTAAAAAATTTTTCTTTGAGCTTCTCCAGCATGTCCTGCGTCATGCGATCCAAGTCGTACTCTGCCTTAAAGCCCCATTCTTCTTTTGCCGCTGTGGCATCGATGGAGTTTGGCCAACTGTTGGCAATCGCTTGGCGAATCGGATCGACGTTGTAATCCATTGTGAACTCCGGGATATACTTTTTGATCGCTGCAGCAACATCTTCTGGTTCGATGCTCATTGCCGTTACGTTGAATGCATTGCGGTGGATGAGCTTGGACCCGTCTGCTTCCATCAGGTTGACGATCGCATTCAAGGCATCTGGCATATACATCATGTCCATGTAGGTTCCTTGACCGATATAGGACGTATACTTACCCTTTTGAATCGCTTCATAGTAGATTTCAACGGCATAGTCAGTCGTTCCGCCACCTGGAGGGGTTACATACGAGATCAGCCCAGGGAAACGGACACCACGGGTATCTACGCCGAATTTCTGGAAGTAGTAATCGCAAAGAAGCTCACCAGCTACTTTATTGACACCGTACATGGTGGTCGGACGCTGGATGGTATCTTGCGGTGTATTGTCTTTTGGTGTAGTTGGACCGAATGCGCCAATGGAGCTCGGGGTGAAAAACTGGCAACCTAACTCCCGAGACACTTCCAATGCGTTTACAAGACCGCCCATATTCAGGTTCCACGCAAGCAGCGGTTTGGCTTCAGCGGTAGCAGACAACAAGGCAGCTAAGTGCATCACCGTGTCTACCTGATAGTTTTTTGCGATGTCAAACATAGTCTTTGCATCAGTCACATCGAGAATTTCGAATGGTCCTGCCTGCACCACCGGATTATCTTCTACTTTACGGATATCAGTAGCTACGATATTGTCTGCTCCATAGATTTCACGCAACTTTGTAACAAGCTCAGAACCGATTTGACCCAACGCCCCGGTGACTAAAATCTTTTTCATGAAAGGATCCCCATTTCTTTGCCTACTTTTTCATAGATGGATATTGCCTGGTCCAGCATTTCTTTGGTGTGTGCGGCAGTTGGCATGTTGCGTACACGGCCTGTTCCTCTCGCTACCGTTGGGAATACAATCGCTTTTGCATAAACGCCTTCCTGGTATAGACGCTTGCTGAATTCCTGAGTCAGCTTCTCTTCACCGATGATGCAAGGTGTGATTGGCGTTTCGCTCTCTCCGATATTGAACCCAAGTTCCTTGAGTCCTTTTTTGAAGTAGTTGCCATTCTCCCACAGCTTGTCGTGGAGTTCAGTGCTTTCCATTAAAATATCCAGAGCACGAATGATTGCGCCTACATCTCCCGGAGTTAATGCCGTAGAGAAAAGGAATGGTCTGCTGCGTACTTTCAGCCAGTCGATCAAATCCTGACGACCTGCTACGTAACCGCCAACAACTCCAATTGCTTTGGACAAGGTTCCGATCTGGAAGTCGATCTTGTCAGACAACCCGAAGTGTTTGACAGTACCTGCTCCTTTACCCAATACACCAGAACCATGCGCATCGTCTACGTACGTGATGAGGTCGAATTCTTCTGCTACTTCAACGATTTCAGGAAGCTTGGCGATATCTCCGTCCATAGAGAATACACCGTCCGTAATCACCATGATCTTTTTGTATAAACCAGAATCTCTGGCGGCTTGTGCCTTGGCACGCAAATCTTCTATATCAGCGTGTTTGAACGGAATGATTTTTGCTTTGGACAGCCGGCAACCGTCAATAATGGACGCGTGATTCAGCTCGTCGGAAAGAATGGCGTCGTCTTTATCCATCACTGCAGAAATGGCCGCCATGTTGCAATTAAATCCGGATTGGTAGGCAATTGCCGCTTCCGTGTGCTTGAATTCGGCCAGTTTCTTTTCGAGGTCGATGTGGATTTGCAGTGTTCCATTGATGGTTCGCACGGCTCCAGCACCAACACCATACTTATGGATCGCTGCTGTTGCTGCCTCGACAAGTCGAGGATCGGTAGCCAATCCGAGGTAGTTGTTAGATGACAGGTTAATCAGTTCTTTTCCTGCGATGGTAATGATTGGTCCATTCGCACTCTGCAACGGGTCGATTACATTATAGAGACCCTTACTTTTCAAATCAGCCAAATTTTCTTGTAAAAATTGATCTAACACTTTGCTACCCACCGCAATTCCCTCCTAACAAATCTCTTCCATCATCATTTTGTCATTTGTAGTAATTTCCACAGATACAAATGTCCGTGTGTGAAGGACGTATTTTTTACCTAAAAACCGCATGAAATCAATATTCTTATCTAATAAATTAGCACCTTTCACCAAAAAAGTCTATATGGAAAGGACATCAAATTTCAAAAAATTTTCCTTAATACAAGCACACAATAATAACATTTCCACCCTGGCAAAAAAGTAGACCCCCTGTCTTTTCGTTTCATACCTTTTGGCAGTATGACAACGTTCTGAAAGAGGGTCCTTTGTTTTTTAACAGTTGAAGCAAATTGAAAGCTCTGTAATCGGTCATGTGCGGTTTGGATTTTCTTCGTGATTGGTTGCTCCATTTCGTTCGATCATTTTGCGATAAGCTGACAAACGTTCGGCATACGCCTGATTTTGTTGTTCTCCTTCCTCTGTTTTCATTGCCATAAGACGTGCGTCTGTTGGATAGGTCTGTTCCAGTATGGTCAGAAGCCTGCGATTCCAATTGCCACGTGCGATCTTCATCTTCAATCTCCCCTAAGAAATAATCGATCCAGCCAAAATCTCATCTATGTATTTTCCGGTGTATGGAAATGGACGTATGTCATGCGGATTCTGATCAGAGATATACTTTATAACTGATTCCGTTAGTTCGTTGCTAAAAAAAACGGCGGGTTCAACCCCTAGTACCTCTGCAATAATTCGTAGTCTCTCCACATCCATCCGCACTTTGCCTGTACTAATGTGTCTGTAGCCTTGCAAGGAAAGATGCAGCCTTTTGGCAATGTGTGTCTTGGTTACCCCCCTTGCCTTTCGAATCCGCTCAACATTTTCATGAATCATCGGTACACCTCCACCATTAGACAAAGATTTACATTAATAATACTAACGGATTTTGTTATAGTCAACCAATATTATCCATATACTCTCAAATATCGTTACAAAACTACCGATATGCGTTAGTAGTTGCTATGATTATTTTTATGGAGGTGATCGGATGGGCACAATTGGAAATCGAATCAAAACGTTGCGTAAAAAAAAGAACTGGACACAGCAAAATCTGGCAGCCCATGTTAACGTATCATCACAGGTTATCTCCAACTGGGAACGAGAGTATACCAATCCAACACACGAGGATGTCTCCCGATTGGCCAAAGTATTGGAGGCGTCAGCAGATTACATCATTTTTGGAGAAGAATCGACTTCTTTAAAACCTCTTGGTGACCATTCTGATACAGACACGGCTAACACTGAAATAGAGCGGCTTATTTTGCAGGAAGTACGACAATTACGTGATGAAGACAAGCAGAAGGCGCTGGATCATATTAAATTTTTGCGGTATATGGCGGGGCAAGGAGCCGAAAAAGATCGATAAATATAAAACAAGCAAAAAGCACCGTGGGTTTCACTTGATCCCCTCGGTGCTTTCCCTTTATTCGTCAACTACACTTTCTTCAATAAACAGCGTGCAATCAGAAGCGTTCATGGTAGATCGCACACCGAATGGCAATGCGATATTCACCGAGCCGTGACCAGCTTGCAGATTCCAAATCGTCGGTTTGTTGTATGGAACAATGATGTTTTGAACCACGTCGAGAATCTCAAAGCTGTTCTCGTACTTCACAGGCTCGCAATTGGTCCACGTCCCGATCAGAATGCCCGCAGCATCGGCGAATTTACCCGCAAGTGCCAGTTGGGTAAGCATGCGATCCACCCGGTACGGCTCTTCGCCAATATCCTCCAGGAATAAAATTTTGCCTCTTGTATCAAGCTCATAAGGTGTCCCCATTAATGCTGATACTAATGACAGGTTTCCCCCAACAATGGGACCGGTAGCATGCCCGCCCACCAGACATTGCATCTCTTCACCCTCGGGATTTTGAATGAATCCAAGTGGTTCAGGAGTTGTAATAGCCCGCAGCAATGAATCTCTGGAGAATTCATCAACCTCAGACATGATCCCGACCGAGGCCATAAACGCATGCACGGTTGCCAGATTGGCTTTTTGTCCAAGAGCAGAATGTAGGGCAGTGATATCGCTGTAGCCAATAAACAGCTTCGGATTCTCTCGGATCAACTCATAATCAAGCAACGGGAGAATTTGCGGTGAACCATACCCACCACGCATACACATAATGGCATCTACCTCGGGATCGGCAAACATGGCGTTGACTTCACTTGCTCGAGCTTCTGGTGTACCTGCGAGATAACCGCCGTAATTTTGATAACACGTCTCCGCAATTTTTACATGGAACCCCAGTTGCACCAACTCATTGACCTTTGCCAATTTCTCTTCGTTGCACGGGCTTGAAGTAGCGACTACGCCAATGGTGTCCCCTTTTTTCAGCAGTTTTCCTTTATTCATTTTTTCAGCGTCCTTTCCTTACCGTGCGACTGTATAGGTGATATAAGCTTTTGGCATGCGAAATTTGGCCGTACGCAACGGGTTAACCAATTGAGAAATCCGCACATCACCAGTAGCACCCATCAGAAGCACAATTTCGTTGTCTGTCAGATGAGTCATTCTTTCCTTGAGGAAACGGAACATGCCCTCTGTAGCCTGTTCACTCGCCTTATCCACACTTTCATTGGATGATATTACATAGATGTACTCATCATTTTCCAGGATCGGTTGAGAAATGGCGGTTCCTTTGAGTACCTCTACACGCACTTCCACCTTTGCACCGATTTCCACGCCACAAATCGCCACTTCTCCATCGCCCATGGCAGCGTGCAAGTCACCAAGAGCGAACAAAGCACCTTTCTGAAAAACGGGCAAATACAGCGTCGCACCTGTTGTAATTTCCTTGGTATCCATGTTGCCACCGTGATCCCCTGGTGACAGAGTTTGTATGCTGCCTTTTGCAGGAGCTACTCCAATCACGCCAATCATCGGACGAATCGGAATCTTCAGATCATCGGTAATTGAGACTAGACCGTTAGAAACGGGCAACTTGCGCACTTCCGGATATTCAACGCAGTTTTTCAGTACCCCCACACCCGGACGAATTCTCATCGTACCAGTGTCATTCAACTCAATGGAGAGTATGTCTACTTTTAAAATGTCTCCTGGCTCCGCTCCAAGAATCGCAACTGGCCCGGTAGCTGGATTGGCACCGTCCAGCCTGAGTATTTCATGTGTGGAGGGATGGGTAAGCTGATTACGATAACAGTCATAGGTTTCAAAAACAAGCTGACTCCCTGGCTCTACCGTAGCCACTGGTTGCATCTCACTCGCAAAAGAGTAAATATGAAAATCCTTTGAAATGACATTCATATGCTGATCCCTCATTTCGATTGGACTAAAAAAATAAACAGATCAATGCATACATATTCTCTCTTCGCTCATGACTTCCTGTACAGAACTGCCAGTTGGACCATCCTCATACCAAATAAAAGACACTCCTCTATGTATGTTCGAGGAGTGTCTCGCATGTTCCATCGTAATTGGGGATGATGGGATTTATGCTTTTTCAGCTCTTCCGCTTCGAACAAGCCAGGTGTGTGTCAAATACTCCACCAATCCGATCACAACAGAGACGATGAACGCCCCTAATACGGTGACCCCGGCCCCTGGGAAAAAGTATTGGCTAAAGTAAATGACGGCAAAGGCAGTGACGAAATCCAACACTGTACTGGTCCAGATCGTTCCTCTCTTCAAAATCATGACTTCCATCAGTTGTCCCACAATCGCGAGAATCACACCCACCATCACAGCACGATAGAGAGAACCGTAATCAACATTGGCGAGAAAATAATCGGATAATGCAACAATAATAGGTAACATGATGACTTTCATGATAAAACCAGCCATACAAAAAACCTCCATAAAAATGATCGTTTTACCAAAAAGTGTTGACCATTTATGGAGGTTTTATCCCTGTTTACTTTTCTGGAGAGATTTCTATCGGAATTGTTACAAAATGTTTTATCTGTCCGGCATACTCAATTTCCATGGTTGCCGTATTGGGGACTTCGCCGTTTATTTTGATTTTCTTTTTCAGCGACAGCTTCTTGGTTTGAGGATGAATCTTCATCGGATATTTGGTTTTTCCTACGGTTAGATATACTTTTTGAACCGTGGTGTCTTTCACTAGTCCATCCACATTCAAATCATACTTGCTGGAATTCTTCGTCAACTTTGCTTTCAATTCCAATGGTTTCGTCGCCAACGTAATCCCGCCTGCAAACGGGGTTATCAGCTCTACATACTGTTGATTGTACAGATCGCCACGCTGGAAAGTACTTTTGAGATTGTACTGATCGGGCACAATTGTGTTGGAAGTGAGCTTGGTCGTATACACTTCTTCCCTCTCGATGCTTTTGCCTGCCGCAAGCTCTTCTACAGCATAAATATCTGTGCAACCAGGCGGGTTATGAAGCGGAAGTGTTGAGCCATTCTCCAAGATGACATCAGAGTGAATCCCAACATCGCATCCGTTAATAATGTAGGTAATCGGCTTTGTGGAAACGTTAGTCACCTTTGTTTTGACTTTGAACAGGATCGAGCCTAATTCTAATGGGTCTGTCGTTTGACTCAGGATCATGTTAAATTTTAAGCCATTCTGTAACAGTGTCTTTTCTACACCAATGCTTCCTGGGGGTAATGAATCAGCAGCAGATGCTCCGGTCACTACCATCATGAAAACAACCATCAATGCAACAAAAGAATGAAGCATTTTCTTCCACACAAACGATTCCTCCTTAGGAATTTTCTTGCATTTTCACTTTGTTAGACGTTGTTGGTCTTCATATGTTACAAGAATATACCAAAAGAAAAAACCTCCACTATATCATGGAGGCTACCGTAATTGGCTTGCAAATATGGAACTGGGATATACGTTGCTCCAACCGTACTCTCTTTCAATCCAATCCAGAATCTCATCGATAGCCGTGAAATTCATCTGAAAATGCAAAAATTCATTCGTAAACATTGTCCAATTGGGTGCTTCGGGATCCTTCTCTACATCAGGTAACGATAAATCCAGTGCAGAAACAAGTTGTGGCTCATGCAGGTGATCCTTGGAGATGATGGAGTTGGAATAATCCCCAAACTCGAATTTCACATGAAAGTCCAGGCAACCGAACTTTTCCAAAATTTGTTGAAATCGTTGTCTCACGTTATCCATCAACTGCCTCCTTCATTCATCGATTCTAGCCTACATTCTTCTCATTTCATTCAGATTTATTCCCACGTAAAGAATTTAGAACAGGACAAGAGCATATTTTCTGGCAACCGTTTCGTCTGTCCATACGGGTGATCTCCAACTCATCATATGTTTAGTTAATGAAGAAAGGAGGGAATAGCAGATGTCATCATGGGCGAAAAAAGCGGACAAAATTATTTCCTTCGGGAAACGATATCTGGGTACTCCTTACCTATTCGGCGCCAAACCGTGGAGAACGAGTCATTTCGATTGCAGTTCATTCGCGCAATACATTTATGGCAAACACGGAATCCGACTTCCTCGAAACTCCAGACAACAAAGCAGAAAAGGAAAACGGATCACAAACAATCAAAGGAGAAAAGGAGACCTCTTGTTCTTCGATACTTTCTCCCGCCAGAACCAAAAAGACAAGATTGGTCATGTGGCTGTTTACCTCGGCAACAACAAGATGCTCCATGCGTCTGAGTCTTGCGGTAAAGTCTGTATCATGACCATAAATGAATACCCACTTGGTGTGTATAAGAAAGCAAAACGAGTCATCAAATAGATCAAATATTTTGCCACCGGATACCGTTTGACGCTTCCCTTTCACAGACGTAGAATGATGGATAGATAGACAGGGGGAAGAGTCATATGGTCATGTTGCAAGCAGATAAACAAGCACTTCAGTCCCAGCTCCAAACACTTCTGAATGAGTCGCAGCCCTATACCGCGTACGGTCAAGTAGCTACCTACATTCCGGAACTTGGAAAGGGAGATCCGTCAGACTTGAGCGTAAGTGTCACATTCGTAGACGGGGAAACAATTTTTGCCGGAGCAGCCCACCAAAAATTCACCTTGCAAAGCATCTCCAAACTATTCACATTGATGCTTGCCCTTCAAGATAAAGGCTTTGAGCACGTGTTTAGCCGAGTAGGGATGGAACCAACAGGTGATCCGTTCAACTCCATCGTCAAGCTGGAAACGATCAAGCCTCATCGCCCATTCAATCCGATGATCAACGCCGGTGCCATTGCAGTTACTTCCCTGATTCAAGGGCGAGACAACATGGAAAAAGAACAGAGAATCCTCCACTTCCTCCAAAAACTGACGGGAAATCAGCAGATCACGATCAATGAAGAAGTGTATCGCTCTGAGTTGCAAAGCGCTGATCGCAATCGGGCATTAGCGTACTTTATGAAAGACAGCGGTGTACTCGAAGGCAATATTGAAGACATTCTTGATTTGTATATCAGACATTGCGCAATCGAACTGACTGCCGTGGAAATATCCCGTGCAGCCAGTGTCATTAGTTGCAACGGTAAAGACATCTATACCAATGAGCAAATCATTCCGGAACCAATTGCTCGTGCGTGCAAAACCTTTATGATTACTTGCGGAATGTACAACGCATCTGGAGAGTTTGCGATTACTGCTGGAATTCCTGCGAAAAGCGGTGTATCCGGCGGCATTATGGCAAGTGTGCCCCATCGTATGGGCATTGGCGTTTTTGGTCCAGCCTTAGACGACAAAGGCAATTCCATCGCAGGCGTCAAACTGTTAGAAAAACTCTCTCAACAGTGGAATTTAAGCATTTTCTAATTTCCTACTTTCGATGCATTCTTTTTCTACCAAACAAACTTAGTATTAAGCTAACACGTCTCCTTTTATCAATTAGACAGTTGGTGATCACCATGATGAATGAACGCAACCAAATACTGGTTAACTTCTACCGAAAGCAGCTTTTGGATGCATTACAGGACCTCAAAAGAATGCCTTATCTCCCCTATACTGGAGAAATTCTTGATGCCCTGCACCAACTGCGCAAGCTTGCTGAAGAAATGCAGCAGGACATAACGATCTTTGACATACATCCGACAGGACAACTCATATACGGTATCGACAAACAAAAATTCATCGCTCACGTCCCTGAGATCCATCTCAGTATCTCGATGACCAGCGAAGAATGCATTGATTTGTTGCTGGAAAATCGCTTTTCACCTTTTCCCGCCAAAAAAAAGAAAGTGCCCACCTCTACGTGAAGTGGGCGCTTTTTCTTTTACTTTTTAGGGCCGTAAACAATCGCTACATTCATCAAATTCGGATCATCTGTGGTTTTGCTGATCGTAATCAATACTTGATTCCCATCTTTATCACCGCTCGCCATGTATGAATCTTCAATCAAGGTTTCGGTAACGTTTGAATATCCTGACTGAGTAATGTAATCCTTGTATATCTTAAGAGTGTCGTCGAAGTTCTTGGCAATATCAACAGCAACTGTCATGCTGTCATTGCTTGTAATCGCTGCTTGTATGGTTGCTCCGTCAGGAATGGGAATTTCCTTGGGGAATTTCTCAGGCAGCTTGCCTTCGCCGGTGAAAGTAGTCGTCTGTGTATTACCGTTTGCATCTTTGGTTTCAACTACTGCCGTCTTGTCATCGGAACTGCTTACCGTTACCTGACCGTTGCCAGTCGGGATCGTTAGTGAATCACTTCCACATCCGGTCACAACCAGGGAGCCGATTGTTGCAATTGCTACGAAAGCTTTACTCATTTTCCTCATCCAAAAGTTCCTTTCAACACAAAAATTATTTATGATAGAGATTATGAACCATTTGCTGGTTTCATTCTGTAATCTGCACTACCGATTCAAAAAACTTCATGAACACAATTTCATTTTTTCACTCGTATAATCTTGGAGATAGGGTCCAAAAGTTTCTACCAAACTACCGTAAATGGTTTGACTACGAGAGAGAGTCTCTCTCTTTGTGCTCACCGTTTGACAATCAGGAGAGAATCAGATGAGCATGGATAAAGCACTTTTGAAAAAACGAATCGCTGTGGCCAGCAAAAAGATACCGGCCGATCTGGTGATTCAAAATGGACGAATCATTGATGTATTTAATCGGGAAATTGTCATCGGTGATATAGCGATTGCCGATGGATATTTCGTAGGGATCGGTCAATATGAAGGACACCACACGATCGATGCCAGGAATCGGTATGTGTCCCCTGCCTTTATTGATGCCCACGTGCATATAGAATCGTCCATGGTAACACCAAGTGAATTTGCCAAGGTAGTCCTTCCCCATGGCGTGACAACCGTGATTACTGATCCTCACGAAATTGCCAACGTATCGGGCGTAGATGGTATTCAGTATATGATCGATGACTCAGAAAAGATCCCGTTAGACGTATTTATTATGTTGCCTTCTTGCGTCCCGGCCACTCCTTTTGAAAATGCAGGGGCAGAACTGAAAGCGGAGCATCTTGCACCATTTCTCAGCCATCCGAGAGTGTTAGGTCTTGCAGAAGTGATGGATTACCCTTCTGTTTTGCAGGGGAAAGATGACATGCTCGACAAGCTAATCTCAACAACACAACATGGCAAACTGATTGATGGACATGCAGCAGGTCTGGATTCCGATTCGCTCAACGTGTATGCCTCTGCAGGAATTCGAACAGACCACGAATGTACGACGGTAGCCGATGCACAAGAGAGAATTCGTCGGGGAATGTATCTGCTCATTCGAGAAGGGTCCGCAGCCAAGGATCTGGACTCTCTGATCCCTGTCATTACGGAGAAAAACGCTCGTCGCTGCCTCTTTTGCACAGATGACAAGCATTTGGACGACCTCCTGGAGGAAGGCAGCATTGACCACAATGTGCGGTTGGCCATCAAACGAGGGGTTGATCCTCTGCTGGCGATCCAGATCGCTTCCCTGCATACCGCAGAATGCTATGGCTTGCGTCACAAAGGTGCGATTGCTCCCGGTTATGAAGCGGATTTCATCCTGCTCGATGACATTGATACGGTTACAATCAGTGAGGTTTACAAAGCAGGTGAGCTCGTAGCACGCAATGGTAGCTATGTAGGCAAAGCCATACACACGGTTGAACCACCTCCCCACCTGAAGGAGACTGTCCACCTATCAAACGTGGAAGTGAGCGATCTGCAAATTCCGATTGGGGCAACAGGAGAAGCGCATATCATAGAAATCATTCCCAACCGCTTGATCACCAGAAAAATCGTTGAGAAGGTTCCTACAGTAGAAGGTTACTTCACTCCATCTATTGAGAACGATCAACTGAAAATAGCGGTTATCGAAAGACATCGCAATACCGGCAACATCGGACTCGGGATTGTCAAAGGATTTGGACTTACCCAAGGTGCTATCGCTTCTACCGTTGGACACGATTCGCATAACATCATCGTAGTAGGCACGAATGATCAGGATATGATTCAAGCGGTACAGACCATCCAAAGAATGAATGGAGGGTTGGTTGTCCAATCCGGGAAAGACACCTGTGTGACGCTTCCCCTGCCGATTGCCGGACTTCTATCCGATCAGGACAATCAAACCCTGTTACGTCAGCTTTCACAGATCGATGCTGCACTGGAGCAAGTCGGCTTCCGCAACCATTTCAATCCTTTCTTAACGATGTCGTTCCTCAGTCTGCCGGTTATTCCAGAGCTAAAGCTTACTGACCTCGGTCTGTTTGACGTAAAAAGCTTCACACACATCACAACGAAGCTTTCCTGACATGTATAGCCAAACCCGCTTCTGAATGGAAGCGGGTTTTCTTTGGAACTGTTTGATTCCTCATTCGTATACAAATACAGGAAATCTTTTTATGGCAGGTGAGCAGTATGTCAGGCTTGGTTGTATTTCTGATTGGTATCGGGGTAGTTTTGCTCTTCGGTTATTTTATGACTAAATGGGAAAGAGTCGTATTTCCAGGCAATCAGGAAAAGACGGGGCAGAAACCGAAAGATCAAAAGAAGCTGTGACCTGACCTGAGACTTTGGAGGAAACCATCTTGAAATTACTGGCTTTGGAGAAAAAAGTCGGTGCATTTTTATGTGCATGATCAGAGTGGTGAAGAGTACGAGGGAACTGGCTATTATCAATTAAGTGCAGAAACAAATGCCCGGAACCAATGTCCGGGCATTTGTCTTGTCATGATTATTTGACTGTTACGGAAAGAACAACTTTCTTGTTTTGGTACATGGCTGTTATCGTGGTTTTGCCCTTTGTTTGGCCCATTATCAGTCCTTCTTCTACACTAGCAACTTTCGGATTGGATACTGTCCATTCCACAAGTCCAGTAACGTCTTTCTTTGTCCCATCTTCATAGGTGGCCGTTATGGTTACTTGCTTGCTCTTATCTTTTGAAATCGTGAACGAACGGGCATCGACCGTTAATCGCTTCACCTTCTTCGCTTCTTCTACCTTTACAATCAACTCCGTCTTTTTCCCTCCGTAGGCAACGGTAACCTTCGCTGTTCCCGTTGAACGTGCCACGATTTCTCCATTTGTCACTTGAGCAATTTCCGGATTGTTAGAAGTCCAGGTCGCTTCCTTTGTCACGACTCTTTCTGTTCCGTCACCAAAGATCGCTGTTGCCTCAATCTCTTTTGCCTCGTTTGGTTCCATAACAAGATTGTTTTCTGACAAAGTTACCTTCTTCACTGATTCATTGGTTATGTGAATTGGCAGTTCAATCGTTTGCCCTTCGTAACGGATGGTTAAAACGGCGTCTCCCTCATTTTTTCCTGCCGTAATATTTCCTGCGACTACGCTTGCTAAGTCACTTGGTTTGACTTCGTAGGTGGTCTTTTTACTGCTGGTCACATTCAACCTTTTGCCATCGGAATTCACTGCGTATACCTTGAAGCGCTGTGATTTTGTTGGCTTCAGTAAAAAGCTGTTTTGAGATGTCTCCAAGCTGACCAGTGCAGGAATGACTACTACACGACAAGTGTCTACTTTCTTGCCATCAACCGTTGTTACGGTAATAATGGCCTCTCCCGCTTGAAGAGGGGTTACCCTTCCATTCTGATCGACGGCTACCACTGTTGGATTCGAACTGCCCCAAATTACTTGTTGATTGGTTGCATTGGTCGGAGCAATGGTGGCCAAAAGCACTGCTGGCTCGCTCTTTTCCTTTAACACCAAGCTCGATGTATGTAGAGATACTCCAGTCACCGGAATGGTAGGAATCGGCGGCGGAAAATTCGGCGCTGCTCGTTTCACTGTAACAGTATAGGTTTTGGTTGTAATCGTATCTTGAGCAGTTACTGCCACAGCAATCGGATTATCCCCAACGGTCAAATGAATGGCTCCTGAATGTGTACCGCTCGTTACGCTTTGATTGTTAACCTTGATTGACGCATGACTTTCAGATGAAGTTGGTCGTAGCGTAATACTTGCTGTACTATTTGGAACACTTGCCGTGTACGACGTCGTGCTAGGGCTGAACGTCGGAGATAAGGCACCTTCCGATAATACAAGATTGCTTAGATCTGCATTTGTCGATACTGCTGCTCGAGTTACGCTTAACGTGTAGGTCTTGGTATATCCACTTTGAGCTGTTACTTCAACTGTTATTGTTTTGGTATCGCCTGCCGTCAACGAAATATTGCTTGAGACTACTCCTGGGCTAACGTCTGCCCCATTCACCGTAATGGTTGCATTACTATC
>NZ_JBNCMT010000057.1:0-19000 GCF_049846925.1 Brevibacillus nigriterrae | reverse complement strand
ATAAGTATTTCGATTTGCTTAGAAGCGAGGCGCATACCAAAATTGTTCCACCTATAATAAACTGTAAAATATAACCCACTATAATCCCACCTTACCTGATGACAAGCTGTAAATTAAAAGTCCTATCCTTTTTTATAGTGTAATTATATTTATGTGTAAAGGAGTTTTTAATTCAACGAAGGAGAATCGTTGCTAGATAATATGAAATGGGGAGTTATTTTCCCAAGCGTCAGGAGGTAACAGAAAGTAATCGGATTGATGCATGTAATTTCTATGAATCAGTAGGATATAGTCCACAAATTCATAAAGGGTATAAAAAGAAACTCAAATAGATTTGCGAAGGCGTGGTACTTAACAATGGAAGAAGAGTTTGTTTGGGGGATTTTTGTTGCAGATAGCACAAGGGGTTTTCCTAATTTTTTTCCGATCGGAATATATACATCACGAGAAAAAGCATTGCAAGAACTTGAAATCTTACCAGAGGATACAAACTATCAAGTTCTCCGTTTACCGATTAATCGTTCCTTTGCTTATTATCATAAAAAGACAGGTAAATTGACGGGAATGGATGCTATTCAGCACGAACATTACAAACCTTTTTAAAGAACTACCTTTTTTGTGTTCCTAGAGCTTTTTGCACTGGCTTCTCACTTTTTACTAGCTTTTTAACCGCTTATAACTATTATAATAGTAGGTATATTCATTTAAAAATAATTGTGTTATACTATTAATTAAATGTGATATACTATCATCTAGTTATTATTGATCCAGAAAAGATGTGTAATAAGGTTCTGCCCTGGTTTGTTTTGACAGCTAAGGAGCACCTATATCTTTTCTGCAAATCCAGTGTATAAGGACGGTTAAAATGAGCAACAGACAAACAACTAGTACAGACGTTATCTTAATTGGTGCAGGAATCATGAGCGCGACTTTAGGGACACTGCTGAAAGAATTAGTACCGGACTGGAAAATTACAGTGTTTGAAAAGCTCGAAGACGCAGGAGAGGAAAGCTCTAACGAATGGAATAATGCGGGCACGGGCCATGCGGCTCTATGCGAACTTAATTACACCGTCGAAAAACCAGACGGAACCATAGATATTAGTAAAGCTATCAATATTAATGAACAGTTTCAGGTTTCTAAACAGTTTTGGTCGTATCTTGTAAACAAAAAACTGATTCGTAAACCGCAGGACTTTATCAAGCAACTGCCTCACATGAGTTTAGTACAAGGTGAAAATGATGTATCGTTTTTGAAAAAGCGTTTTGATGCTCTTTCAAACAATCCTCTGTTTCAAGGGATGGAATTTTCCGATAACCCGAAAAAACTGATGGAATGGATTCCGCTTATTATGAATGACCGTACATCCAATGAACCAATAGCGGCAACAAAAATCGATTCTGGAACGGATGTCAATTTTGGTGCTTTAACACGCATGTTGTTTGACCACTTAAAGAGTAAAAACGTTGATATAAAATTCAATCATAATGTTGATGATCTGAAACGTACTAGCGACGGCAAGTGGGAATTGAAAGTGCGGAATGTGGCTAGCGGTAAAGTCGAACACCATGCTGCAAAATTCGTCTTTATCGGCGGCGGGGGAGGAAGCCTTCCTTTATTGCAAAAATCCGGTATTCCTGAGGGGAAACATATTGGAGGTTTCCCGGTAAGCGGACTATTTTTGGTGTGTAATAATCCAGATGTCGTAGCGCAGCATCACGGAAAAGTATACGGAAAAGCTCCGGTTGGTGCTCCTCCAATGTCCGTACCACATCTTGACACAAGATTTATCGACAGTAAAAAATCATTGCTCTTTGGACCATTTGCCGGCTTCTCACCTAAGTTTTTAAAAACCGGTTCCATGTTTGATTTGATAGGTTCCATAAAACCGAATAATCTCGTAACTATGTTGGCGGCAGGCGCAAAAAATATTCCATTGACGAATTACCTGATCAAGGAAGTACTGTTATCGAAAGAAAAACGCATGGAAGCTTTACGGGAATTTGTCCCGAACGCGAAAAGTGAAGATTGGGATTTACTGGTCGCGGGTCAGCGCGTGCAAGTGATCAAAGATACTGCTGCCGGTAAAGGAACACTTCAATTTGGGACGGAAGTTATTAATGCCGCTGATGGCTCGATTGCTGCATTGCTCGGTGCTTCTCCGGGTGCTTCTACCGCCGTTTCTGTCATGCTTGAGCTAATTACAAAATGCTTCCCACAACAGATAGCAGCGTGGGAACCAAAAATAAAAGAAATGATTCCTTCTTATGGTGTGTCACTATTGAAAAACCCAGAGCTTATCAAAGAAATTCATACTTCAACTTCGCGTACGCTAGGCCTAAGCGAAAACAAGCAGTTACAGGTAGCTGGCCGAAGTGTATCATAAGTTTGTGAAAAAATCATTGCCTGGTAGTTCAGATAAATTTCACTTTTGATAGTTCAGGTTGACTTTGCCCTGTTATTAAGCAGGGCTTTTTTTTATTCCAAGATATATGGCAGGATACATGTAGTAGATTTAAGAATCAAATGAAACCTTCCTTTAGAATTGGTTATATGAATAAATTTATTGATGGTGAAATTATAGAGGTAGAACACAAGACTAGGATGTTTCCTCGATGCCCCAAAAATACTCAACGGCGAAGAGCTGAAGGGTTGGCAAGCAGGAGGCGAAAGCACCAAATTTGTTACTCCAAACGGATATGTCGGAAATCCACAAGAATATCAGCTTTTTTTGCAAGAAGATAAAATCGATTTCATCAGCGGTTTTATCGAGTTTGCATCACAGAAATTACTTCAATATGTAAACGAAAAAAATAAGGTGTAGGGGATGCAAAAAAAATGACCAGGCAAACACCATGTTTTGTGGTGTGGCTGGTCATTTTTTTTTTTTTACGTCTAAAACCTATTAGTTAAATATCATTATGAGCTTCTTTTCAACCCGCCAAAAGAAGTAATCGACTTGTACTCCATCTCAGTGAGCAAGCTCTTGTCACCCTTCATAAACCAGGTGTAGCTCAGCATGGCAAGGAATAAACCGAATGTCCATGCATTATCCCAAACAAAGTGAAGACTCGGAATAAAGCGGCAGGCAAGCGGGAGTATAATGCCGATTGCTAAAGCCCATAACGCTTTTTGATTATATCCTCCCAAGTAGTTGTAACGCCCATTCGGATTATACAACTCTGCCAGATGAATGCGTTTTTTGCGAACCAGCCAGTAATCAGCGATGGCAATTCCCTCAATCGGGCCAAGTAGGGCACCATACGTTCCTAACCAGCCGAAGATGTAGTTTCCGAAGTTCTCCAACAGAAACCAGGGCTGCATGAGCAAAGAAACAATACCTGTGATAATGGCTCCCATTCCGAAAGTGAATTTGCGAGGCCACAAATTTTCGACGGCGCGAGCGGGGGCAACGATATTGGCCGCTACATTCGTTGTCAGTGTGGCAAGGATAATTCCTAATGTACCCAAGAAAATGACAAACGGAGAGAACTTGGCAAGGATCGCTGCTGGATCCCAAATCGCCTCACCATACACAACAACCGTTGCAGATGCAACTGCAACCCCGATAAAGGAGAAAAAGCCCATTGTGGTAGGGAGTGCGATGGTTTGACCCACAACTTGCGCTTTTTGGCTCTTGGCGTAGCGACAAAAATCTGGGATGTTCAAGGCAAGTGTTGCCCAAAAGGCGATGGCTCCGGTAAGGGAAGGGAAGAAGATTTTCAGGAATTCACTGGTTGACGTCAATTTGGAAGGAGCAGAAAGCATCGGCCCCCAACCACCTGCAGTGCTCAATGCCCAGGCAAGGAGAGCGAGCGACATGACGATAAGAGTAGGTGCAGCCCAAAATTCCATTCTCCTGATCGCTTCAGGACCACGATAAGCAATCCACACGTTTAAGGCCCAGAAAAAGATAAATGCAATACCTAAGTGCCCAGGTACATTTTCCCAACCACTCATGGCAACCAGAAGTGTATCGATGGAGGCACCACCAAACCAACAATTGATCCCGAACCAACCGGCTCCGACGATTGCACGGGCCATGGAGGGGATGTGAGTTCCTTTTGCCCCAAACCAAAGGCGTGCAAATACAGGATAAGGAATACCGTATTTTGTACCGGCATGAGAATTTAATAAAATAGGAATGAGAACAATACAGTTTCCGAGAATAATGGTAAAGATGGCTTGCCACCAGTTCATGCCCAGTGAAATGAGACCAGCAGCCAGTGAATAAGTTGGTAAACAGATTGCCATACCAATCCAAAGGCTCGCAAAGTTGTACGACGTCCAGTGATGTTCTTCCTTCGTGGTGGGTCGCAGTCCCTCGTTAAATAATGGACTGTTTTCGATTTGTTTCAAACCTTCACGAGTTAACGTGACGATGCCGCCCTCTTCCGACTGATACTTCATGAGTGATCCCTCCTCTGATGGGTCATCTAGTAAGACGTGTGGGCGTTAAAGTTGTCTTACTGTCAGATTTGCTACAGTATATTTGACAATCTTCTGACAAATTACTGAATTTTCGTACAACTGATATAGGAAATAAAAAAGCACCTCAGCCAACAAATTGTTGTTGAGGTGCTTGCTGTATTATGGTTTGCAGATTAATTGGAAGGGAAGTATTCCTTCCAGCGATCTGTTACCAGCTTATCTACATCAGGGTGTGTGAGAACCTCCCCGGGATAGAAAGGCTTCATGCGGGCATCCACAATAAGTGGACCCTCATAACGGATCTTGTTGCGAACGATATTGGACTTCGCATACAAATCGTTGGCAGGGTCGAATCTGGTGTAGACGGTCCAGAGGAAGCTGCTTTCTTTCTGAGCAATATCTGCATCATCGACCAGACAAATCATCGGCCACTCAGCGAGGTGCTGATTCGCATATTCAACCAGGCGATCTGCCATATCAGGGTTCTGTTCAAAGCTTGGCCCAGAAACAACCAGACAACCAGGACAGAATGACTCGATTTTGCCGATTCCCGGAATTCCTTCACCGCTATAACGGGCAGGAAGCTCCCGTACAGGATCGCCAATACCTAGCATAATTCCTTTGGAACCGTGATTAAACTTGCGTCCCGTATAATCCAATGTATCATTCGAGGTATCGTTTACGATGAGCAGATCACGCTCCGGTTGGAAGCGGGCGAGCACGATCTCTAGGAACTGCTTGAATTTGGACAAGTCACACGGAACATCCGTTACCATCAAGAACTTGGTCAGAGTAAGCTGACCTTCACCCAAGATACGGAATGCGTGAGCCATTGCTTCTTTATAATAGCTTTCACGAACGATTGCTCCTGCAAGAGCGTGGAAGCCTGTTTCTCCGTATGTCCAAAGTGCTTTCACACCTGGCATAACAACGGGAAACAGAGGAGAGAGCAATCGTTGCAGATATTCACCGATGAAATAGTCTTCTTGACGGGGCTTACCAACAACAGTCGCCGGATAGATGGCGTCCTTGCGTCTCCACATCTGGTTGACTTGGAACACCGGGAAATCATGCTCCCATGAATAATAACCGAAGTGGTCTCCAAAAGGACCCTCCGGACGTCTTACGTGAGGTGGAACAACTCCGCCAAAAACAAATTCAGCTTCAGCGACAATGCGATGGGCATGATTAGGAACCTCAACCATATTTAACTTGTCTCCCATCAGAAGAGAAGCAAAAATGAGTTCTGGCACCATTTCTGGCAAAGGTGCAATCGCAGAAATAATCATCGAAGGGGGGCCACCGATGGTAAGTGTGACAGGCAGTGCCTGGTTACGCTGTTCTGCCTCGAAGTGGTGAAACCCGCCACCTTTATGTATTTGCCAATGCATACCTGTGGTTTGTTTGTCATAAATTTGAATCCGGTACATGCCCAAATTATGTTCTTTCGTATCAGGGTGCTCTGTGTACACAAGCGGGAGAGTAACGAACGGGCCGCCGTCTTCGTGCCAGCTTGTTAAAGCAGGAAGTTGAGTCAAGTCAACATCCTTCGTAGATACTTGTGTTACGGGAGCCTGTGAGGCAGAAACCTTGCGAGTGCCTGTTTTCATCACACCCATGAGTGGTTCACGAAGTTCCCACAGGGAGGATAATTTCGGTGGCAGCAAACGATCAATTCCGCCAACCAATTCCTTAACAATGTTCTCCGGTTTCGGGCCAAAGGCCATGTCCACACGTGCTGCCGTGCCAAACAGATTGGTAACAACCGGGAATGGTTTTCCTTTTACATTGGTAAACAAGAGTGCCGGGCCTTGAGCTTCAATGACACGGCGGTGGATTTCCGCCAGTTCCAGATAAGGATCGACGAGCGTATCTATTTGGACTAATTGTCCTTCCCGACGCAGTTGGTCAAGGAAAGATCGTAAATTTGTATGCATGTTATTGATGTCACCTCTATCTTCTTCACTCCTTTCTTACTGTACACGATGGGACAGGCTTTCACCAGTCCTTGCATCATTTTTTCAGTAAAATTTGGTGTAATTTCTTATTCACTTCCGGCCATTCACTATCCAAAATGCTGAAGAAAACCGTATCTCGGATATATCCACTCGGAAGCATCATGTGATTGCGCAGGATGCCTTCTTTTACACCGCCAATTCTGGCGATCGCCCGTTGCGAATTGAGATTCCTTAAATCTGTCTTCAACTGAACACGAATGCAACCAAGTTGTTCGAAACAATAACGCAACAAGAGCCATTTACACTCGGTATTAACAGCGGTTTTCCATACGGAAGGCGTCAGCCAGGTGAACCCGATCTCCAAACCTTTGTCTTTATATGAAATATTGAGAAAGCGGGTACTTCCGATCGCACGATTCGTTTGTTTATCGATAATGGCGAACGGAACCTCTTTTGCTTCCTCTTGATTGGAGAGGGCTGTTCGGATAAAAGAACCCATATCGTCTCTGGTTTTCATCGGTATTGTCATGTACTGCCAGATTTTTTCATCCTGACCGCTGATCCATAAATCCTCCAGATGATCTAGTGACAATGGCTCCAAGCGAACATAGTGTCCTTCCAATGAAACAGGTGCGATTTTTTGCACATTCACTCTCTCCTTGGCTGTACTGTTTTAAAAACGGAACAAAACAGTGCATTTGAATTTTTAGAAGAGTATCGGGAGTGCTTTTTTTTGTCAAGAGGGGAGAGGCAAACAAAAATAAAAGACCGCTTCAACTGAGAAGCGGCCACATCATTTGGATATTTTAAAATAGATCAGGCTTTACTACGTACAAGACAACAGAAAGACCCAACAAGGCAAATCCCCATGCTGTCAGGCTGAGTTGTGGTTTCATCTCTTTGTGAGGACGAGGCAGTACACCTACAACCATCATGATGAAAGCTCCTAATACCATACCAAACAATAAGAAGTACAGTAACATTCAGTACACCCTTTCAAAAAAGAAATTAATAGTATTAATAAGTTGTTAATGCTCTTAAATATTGTACTTGATTCTGTTCCGTAAATCTACCTGCTTGTCGGAAATCTCTCAAAGGTGTAATATACCTTTCAATGAAGATTGCAAGGTAGAACGGAGGAATCTCTTTGTCAGAAACCAATATACCTACTGTTGTGGTTCGGATAAGCACACAGGCTTTTCTTGTTTTATGCCGGATGTTTGACGGATTTTACGATGATCTGAAACAGCAAAATGAAGTAGATGCTGTGACCGAATCCATTGCTCAATCTCTTCTCGGTGGTGTCTCGTACCTGCAAGAGCAAACGACGAAGCCCAAGGAGCTTGCCATTGAATTTTCATATGCAGAGACTTTTTTGTTATACAAGCTGGTCAATGAGGTGTTAACGCACTTACCTGAAACAGAGGATCAAGAAAGAGTGCGTGGCTGGCTGGAAGAATGCAAATCTGCCTTCGACTTGATGAAAGACTAAGTATCTAAAGGTTAGTCATTGAACGCATTCTATTTATAGAACATTTCTATATTTACAATCTGTCTGTTCCGTGCTAGTGTAAAAGACAGCCAATTTCATAATGCGTACCAAACGGGGGCCGAGCAACGTCGGCTGAGAGTGTAACAAGTGTGTTACTTACCGTAGAACCTGAACTGGGTTATGCCAGCGGAGGAAGAGGTATCGAACGAATGAAGTGCGATCTTGCAATCTACATTGCTTATGATTGCCGACTTACGATTCGTAATGACAACCATCCGATGCCGGGTGGTTTTATATTTTTCTCTTCCACTGGCTTTATGAAACGAAGAAAGGAGTGGACGTTTGAAAACAAAACTTAGGCTTAATCAAGTGCATTTCACGTACGGTCAGCACGAGATCTTGCACAATCTTTCTTTTTCAGTGAACCAAGGAGAATTTATCAGCTTTATCGGGCACAGCGGCATTGGAAAAAGCACGTTGTTTCAGTTGACTTCCGGCTTGATTGAACCATCGGAAGGACAAATTCTGCTTGATGGACAGCCTTCCACCAAGCGGCTTGGCAAAGTAGCGTATATGCCGCAACAAGATTTATTGCTGCCGTGGCGAACCGTGTTGGAAAATGCTTTGTTGCCGTTAGAAATCCAGGGTGTCCCGAATGATCAGGCAAGGAAAAAAGTACTGGAGCAACTTCCTCACTTTGGCTTGGAATCGTATGCTGATGCTTACCCCGAAGAGCTTTCAGGAGGAATGCGCCAACGAGTCTCCCTGCTTCGAGCAACACTTACCGGGTCCTCTTTATTATTGCTGGATGAGCCCTTTAGTGCCCTTGATGGAATTACTCGCATGGAAATGCAGGAGTGGTTGCTTGGGATGTGGAGAAAGATCGGATGCACGGTCATGATGATCACACATGATCTCGATGAAGCTATTCTTTTGTCTGATCGGATCATGGTTTTAACCGATCGGCCCATCACGGAAATATGGGAAGTTCCCGTACCGATTGATCGCCAAATGAGAAGCGGACTGCGCAACGACCCGAGCTTCATGCAGATCAAGGAAAAACTCTGGAGAAAGCTGAGATATACCCAGCAGGAAATGAGTGAGGTCCAATGATGTATCCCATTCTTTCTGTCCTTATTTTGTTTGCACTCTGGGAAGCCGTTTGCTGGCTTGGCGCTTTTCCCGCATTTATTTTGCCGAGCCCATCATCTGTTATCGTTTCATTATGGGAACTGCGAGAGTTTCTGTTTGGCAACCATTTATTAGTTACGTTGAAGGAAGTCCTTCTCGGGCTGCTTGTCTCTATCATTGTTGGTGTTATGCTGGCAATTGTCATGAGATGGAATCGACCAATCGAAAAAATCATCTATCCTTACCTTGTCTTCTCTCAAACCATTCCGCTTGTGGCCTTGTCACCTGTGTTCATCATGTGGTTCGGGTATAGTCTCTCTGGAAAAATTGCCATAGCGACGTTGTTCACCTTTTTCCCAATCGTCGTCAGCATGTATGACGGGTTAGGATCTGCCCCAAAGCAAATGGTTGATTTACTGCGGACGATGGGTGCGAGCCGCTGGCAAATCTTTTGGAAGTTGCAACTGCCGTCAAGTCTTCCGCAGTTTTTCAGCGGGTTGAAAGTAGCGGCTACATTCAGTGTGACAGGGGCAACCATTGGTGAGTGGCTTGGAGCAAGTGAAGGGTTGGGCTATTTTGGCAGGAGAGCATCTGGAAATTTTCAGGCTCCCGCCTTGTTTGCCTCTGTGCTGGTTCTAGCGTTACTCGGTATCCTGTTGTTTTGCCTCGTTTCTTATATTGAACACTTGTTTGTAAAAAAACGAAAAATGGCAGTTCATCTGCGAAAGGAAGCGTAAGTAATGATAAAACGATACAAAAAATTGATTCCCGTTCTGATCTCCAGTATGCTTGCCGTTACTGTTATGGGATGCGGGAAGCAAGAGACACAATCACAAGTAGCACAACCGAATCAAGCTGCTCAACCGACTCAAATCACCGTAGCCCTTGACTGGTATCCGAATGCGGTGCACTCCTTTCTCTATGCGGCAGAAGAGCAAGGATACTTCAAAGAAGAAAATCTCGAGGTGCAACTGCAAATGCCTTCCGATGCGAATGATCCATTAAAAATGGCTGCTGCTGGTCAGGTTGACGCTGCGATCAGTTACCAGACACAAGTAATTCAAGCAAAATCCGAGGGTGTTCCTGTTGTTTCAATTGCAGGAGTTGTGTATAAGCCATTAAACACGCTTATGGTTCGTCAGGATAGCGAAATCAAATCCCCGAAAGATTTGGTTGGCAAAACCATCGGATATCCATCTATCCCGCTTGATGAAAAAATCGTCCAGCAAATGGTGCAAACTGATGGTGGTGATCCGACTTCCGTTAAATTTGCCGATATTGGTTATGACATCGTTCCAGCACTCACATCGAAGAAAGTCGATGCAGTAATTGGTGGATACATCAACCATGAGAAATTGTTGCTTGAGAAAAATGGTGTGCCTGTCACCGAAATTAGCCCGCAGCAGTACGGTGTTCCGACCTTCTATGAACTCGTGCTTGCGACAAGCAATGATACAATAGCCAAGAAACAACAGGCACTCGAGGCTTTCCTGCGAGCAGCCAAAAAAGGGCAGGAGTATGTGGCATCCCATAAAGAAACAGCATTGCAAACCCTCCTTGCTAAGCAAGCTAAGGAATTCCCACTGGAACAGGATGTAGAAATCAAAAGCTTGGATATCCTGCTTCCCCTGATGAAAAACGGTGACAAGCCTTTTGGTGTACAGGATGCAGCAGACTGGCAAACAACCATTGATTGGATGAAACAGGTTGGTTTACTTTCAACTGAGGTAAAAGTAGACGAAGTAATGAACAACCTCATTAAATAAGAGAACACGGATAGAAAAAAAGTTGGGCGCTTCTCAAAGAAGCGTCTTTTCTTTTGGCAACATATCCTGTAAAGTGTACAAGAGTTTTTCTTTGTTTGAAAATCGCAAGAAAGCCAACACTTTATATAATGAGAAAGCCAAACGGAGGTGGTCAGATGAAAAACCGCATGTATCGAATCGGCTATGATCTTGTCAGTCGGCGCGAGTTGCTTGATCGGTTGGAACTTCGAGAATGCCTCTTAGTCGAACATAAGCGAATCACAACAGGGCCCTCCGAATGGGAACAAGATACTCCTCCGGAGCAAGAAAGACATACCATCCTCGTACGTTATCAATCGAAGCCTAATGAATGGCTGACATTTACGGGTTTATATGAAATATTGTCAAGAGAACCCATTCCTTGGGTTGATCTGCCCATAGAGTATCATTTGTTTGGCGTGGAGTTAATCCCAGGCAATATCCGAAGAGATAAAGCACCGCAAGCACGCATTCCGGCTCGTACCAAACTGCAGGTAGCAGCAATCCGGGGCGAGACCGTTTTTGTCACCGTTCCCGGGCACCCTTCCCGCAAATACGAAATGTCTTTGTTCCATGCACGTTTCGCCAGAGATTTCCCGACGGAATTGGAACTAAAAGTTCAGGTTTTTGCCTTTCCACCGAGACCGGACATTTTCGTTGATTGGCTGTTGGAAGAAGGACGCAAGAGAGGGATTGTCACCTTACCGACGGGAGAACGGGTAGAGCGTTCTGCCTTTCAGGTATGGGATCAATTACGAAGCGAAGCGGGAATTAGCGTCAGTGCAGCACTCCTAGCAATCAAACAAGCCTTGCTTGTATTGGATCGGGCAGGTTTGGAAACCGAATTTCCCAATCATAATCAGGAAGTCTCCGACCTGTCCAGCATGACAGATGCAGAACGTGACGCTTTTTATTCGTACCACATGGTCAAAGCAGCGATATCCTCAGTTGCCGCTTTGTTGACACATGACCCGAAGGACCCGCTGCAAGATTTATTGTTAATGGACATCATGCTGGAGCAACAAATGAAAAGAAGAAGAGAAAATTAGTCAAATTTCTTTATTTTTCTTAATGAAAATGTTGAGAATTCGGCAAATTTGTCGTTCTACTTTCGGTCGAGAATATGTTACCGTAGAAGCAAAACGGTTAAATCCATGAAATACAATCAATGTTTTCGCATCACTTGGTTAAGACCGAAAGTGGAGGGAACAGATGATTCAGGAGCTGAGATATGAAGATATCGCAGTAGGTGATCAGGCATCATTTTCGAAAACGGTTTCAGAAAGTGATATTTACCTGTTTGCAGGCATTACGGGTGATTTTAATCCCATGCATGTCGATCAGGAATACGCCAAGAAAACCATCTTTGGAGAACGGATTGCTCATGGGATGTTAACAGCAAGTTTTATTTCCACGGTGTTGGGAATGAAGCTGCCCGGACCAAATACGATCTACCTCAGTCAGAATGTCCGGTTTCTTGCACCAGTACGAATCGGTGATACGCTTACTGTAACCGCAGAAGTAATCGAAAAAAATGATCGTAAGCGACAGATTCGCCTACAGACAAAGATCGTCAATCAACAAGGAACCATTGTTGCTGACGGAGAAGCACTTGTAATGAAGAAAGGATGACAACAAGGTGATCAGCACTATCGATAACAAACGTCGAACCGCAGAAGAATTACTACAATTCATTAAAGATGGCGATGACATTATACTTCCTCTTGCCAATGGTGAACCGCAAATTCTCCTGGATGCACTTGAGGCAAATGCCACTCGTTTTCGTGAGGTTCGCATTCATCAAATGCATGCCAGAAAGGAACGTCCGTATATCCTTGGTGCTTATCCCGGCCACTTGCGGCACGTAGCATATTTTCTAAGTGGGGCAACTCGAAAAGCTTATTGGGAAGGCGCATGCGATCTGGTCCCGAACCACTTTCATGAAATGCCTCGATTGTTAAAAGAAACTACGAAAGCATCTGTTGTCATGGCGTGTGCCTCTCCGATCGATCAACATGGTTATTTCTCACTGGGCACCCAGGCAGATTATATAGCGCCTTTCATTGGAAAGGTTCCGTTTCTGCTTGAAGTGAATGCGAATATGCCAAGAACATTCGGGAATAATCAAATTCATATCAGCCAGGTTGCTGGTTTTGTTGAAGTTGATTATCCTTTGCAGGTTGCCAATCCGCCAGAAATTACTGAAGTGGATGAAATTATTGCCGATTTGGTTGCGGAACGTATTGACGACGGTAGAACATTGCAAGTAGGGATTGGTGCGATTCCTAATGCCATTCTTTCTCGACTCAATAATCATCAGCATTTAGGGATTCATACGGAACTCCTGACTGATGGTGTGGTGGATCTGGTTGAGGCGGGGGTATTGACCGGTCTTAGCAAGACCACAAGACGTGGTAAAATCGTTTGCACATTCGCACTCGGTTCCCAACGTCTGTATGATTTTATCCATGAAAATTCTGGAGTCGAGTTTTTGTCCGTGGATATTGTGAATGATCCTCGAGAAATTGCTAAAGAAAAACGAATTGTTTCGATTAATGCTACAACAGAAGTTGATTTCTTTGGACAGTGCGCTTCCGAAACCATTGGTGGAAGATATTACAGTTCCAGTGGCGGTCAGTCCGATTTTGCTCGAGGTGCACGATTTGCAGCAGAAGGTATGGGGTTCATCTGCATGCATTCAACTACCAAACAAGGAACGATATCACGAATTCGTCCCCAGCTTTCCATTGGTTCCGTTGTGACCACCTCCAAAAACGACGTCGATCATGTTGCTACTGAATACGGGATTGCTTCCTTACGGGGGAAAAGCATTCGAGAACGTACCAAAGCACTGATCAGTATTGCTCATCCAAAGTTTCGGGAAGAATTGACGTTCGAAGCCAAGAAATTAGGATTTATGCTATAAATAATTGATTGACAAAAGACTGTAATTGCAGGAGCCTGTAAAAAGGGCTCCTTTTTTCCTGCCATTATCTACTCATTCATGATATGATAATCTGGAAAACGCTTACAAAAATACCAAATTGCAAACTTTCTGGGGAGGCTGTCCAATAGATGAGTCATCTTGAATCAAATTCTCTCGTACGAGTTCCTTCACATCTCAAACAATTCGTGGTCGAGCAGGATTACGAACGCTATACGCCGATCGACCACGCTGTTTGGAGATATGTGATGCGCCAGAACAGTCATTTTTTGGACAAAAGAGCACATGAAGCTTATATCGATGGCCTGCGCACGTCTGGTATCAGCATAGAAAAAATACCGAACGTTCACGAAATGAATCAATCCTTGTCCCAGATTGGCTGGGGTGCTGTCACGATTGATGGTTTTATCCCTGCTGTTGCCTTTTTCGATTTTCAAGCGCACGGTATTTTGCCGATTGCCTGCGATATACGCCAATACGATCACATTGCCTATACACCAGCCCCGGATATTATTCATGAAGCAGCAGGACATTCTCCGATTATCAAAGATGATAAGTACCGTACGTATTTACGTATCTTCGGTGATATCGGCTCTAGGGCGCTATCCACTCGTGAAGATTATGAACTTTATGAAGCCATTCGCCTTTTATCCATTGTAAAAGAAGACCCTGAGGCTACAAGTGAACAAGTGGAAGAAGCCGAACGGGATTTGGAACGCAAAGTTCAAGCGGTTACGGAAGTCTCAGAGGCAACACAATTGTCTCGCCTGTATTGGTGGACGGTTGAGTACGGTCTAATTGGTGACATCGAAAACCCTCTAATTTATGGTGCAGGGTTGCTTTCCTCTGTCGGGGAGAGTATGAGCTGCTTGCAGCCACATGTCACTAAGATTCTCTTTTCATTGAAGGCATGTATTGAGACTGATTTTGATATTACCAAGCCACAGCCACAGTTGTTTGTATGTCAAAACTTTGATCAACTAATAGAAGCCGTGCAGGAATTTGCCCAGACAATGGGTATGTCAGTGGGCGGTACGGAGAATCTGAAAAAAGCACAACATATGGGGCAGGTTGCTACAGCAGTTTACAGCTCGGGATTGCAGGTTAGTGGGGTATTCCATGAATTTGTATACGATGAGTCAGGTGAGGCTGTTTATTTGAAAACAAATGGACCTACTGCTTTGGCAGTTGCCGGTCAGCAGTTATCAGACCATGGAAAAGAGAAGCACAACGAAGGATTTGGCTCTCCAATTGGGTTATTGGTTGATGCGACAAAATCGCTAGAAGATATGAATGATGAAGAGTTGCATGCATTAGGTGTTGTCGTGAATCAGCAAGCTACATTGAAGTTTGCTTCAGGCATCGAGGTAAATGGTGAGGTGCGATATATTCATCGAGAAGAGGGGAAAATTGTCCTGATTGGATTTGATAGCTGTACGGTCAACCGAGGAGACAATATTTTGTTTCAATCGGATTGGGGAATATTTGATATGGCTGTAGGAGCACAAATTGTTTCTGTTTTTGCCGGAGCTGCTGATCGTGAAGAATTTGCAGTTGGAACTCACCAACCTTCCGCAGTTAAAACCAAAAAACCTCACTACTCGCCAAGAACTACTCAGTTGCATCAGCTATTCCAAACGGTTCGCTATCTTCGAGAAGGTGATTTTTCTGATGAAGAGGTTGCTCAAACCATCAAACAGGTAATGGATGAGCTGGATCAAGAATACCCAAATGACTGGCTTTTGCGTCTGGAGTTACTGGAGTGCTGTATGGATAATGAAATACTTGTATCTGAAAAAGAACAGCTCCATCGTATGCTGGTAAAGTTGGCAAATGAACAGGCAGAGAATAAACCTTTGATTGAGAACGGGCTTGGACTTTTATCGTTATGCTGATTGAGAGAAGCATACATCTCCAAATTGAGGTGTATGCTTTATTGCTTGCAACCCTTTGCAAATATACTAAATAATGGGTAAAATAAGAAGTTGACAGGTGTTGAGCGAAGTGAACCTATTAGAGAGGACACAGTAGGATATGTTGAATGAAATCAGTACGATACTACGAGAAAAATCCTTTTCACTTGCAGAACAGACGATAAAAAGTTTACCTGATCAAAGCAAAATCATGACGTATCTCATTGAAGATACGGATGATACTTATTCCATTTATATCGAACTAATACATACTCTTCTCAGTAGTACTGAATCTGGTGATTTTTCCGAAGTAATCAAGAAAGCTCAGGAATTATCGCTTTCTAGAGCACAGCATAAAGTGCCTGTCCGCTATACAATCGAGCGTGTTCGTCGTTTTCGCACCCTGATTTCAAAAGAACTGGAAGAAATCTCTCACCAATATAGCTGCATAGAAGAATATAAGATATTAATGAAGTATCAGCACGAGTTAAATAGCACGATTGATTTGTTTATTGAATGCTTTATTTGCAGTTATGAAACGTCAATGAATGAATTGGTTAATCGTTCAGATGATTTGCACAACTATGATAATTGGATAAAAGATCTTGTTTGGATGGAGCTTTCTCAATTAGTTATGTTTTCGCGAGACATTGCTGTACTGATTATTGATAACAATTTGAAAATTAAAGAGGCGAATCACGCTCTTTCCGAGATTCTCCATGTGAAACGAGAAGATATTATCGATAAAAATATTGATGATATTTTTAAACCACACAACAATGATCGTTACATACAGTGGGTGGTCGAACGAGGGGAGCATGGTCATTATGTTGCTGATTTTGGTAGTAAATGGTTAACAATTAGTACCCGACCGCTTCGTCAGAATGGTGAATTATGGGGAGCAATTGCTGTCATTCGAGATTTGACGCATAGCAAATCACTGGAAAATGAAATGACAAAACGGGAGGCACTCGCCTCTGTTGGTCAATTGGCGGCAGGAATGGCTCATGAAATACGAAATCCGCTAACATCGATCAAAGGATTTATTCAACTGATTCAGGAGCAATCTGTTTCAAATGAGCACGCCCCCTATTATTCTGTGATCTTGAGCGAAATTGAACGAATTGATGGACTGATTAACGATGTATTAGTTCTTGCTAAATATCGAGATGATAATATCGAGGCAGAAGCGTTTCAGGCTATAGAAGAAGTAATCGGTGTTGTTCGATTGCTTGAACCCGAGTTAAATCGACATGGAATTGCAATCAATTTGAAAGTTGACGCAATAAACACGTGGATTTACGGTTATCGACCGAGAATCAAGCAGGTTTTCTTGAATCTGGTCAAAAATGCGCTTGAAGCCTTGGTGCAAACTGGCACTACGGTACATATTCATGTGTTCACAACAAATAATCAGGTTGTAGTAACAGTGGAAGACGATGGTCCTGGAATTCCGGATTCGGCTAGACAATATCTGTTTATGCCTTTCTTTACTACCAAATCAGAAGGGACTGGACTAGGTTTATCAACCTCACAACGTATCGTAGCTGACCATGGCGGAGATATTTTTGTTGATAACTCTAAACAGTACGGAGGAGCACGATTTGAAGTTCGTCTTCCCATACTGAAAGAAAGGTAAAAGGTCTTTTCACGAATTCGCCTTGTTTTTAAGTTAAATTAAATTTCGTAGTGACAACGCTTCTGTTATGATGATAGATGAACATGACTACGATCATCTTAGGAGGCATTATGGAATCAAATATAACCATTTGGCTTGCATTTGGAGCCGGATTCTTATCATTTATTTCGCCTTGCTGTCTACCGCTATATCCTTCCTTCTTATCGTATATTACTGGCGTAACTGTTGATGAAGTTAAGAAAGGGAAAACGGTATTCCAAAGACAAGCTCTTTTACATACGCTGTTTTTTATCATTGGTTTTTCCATTGTGTTTGTCGCTTTGGGGCTTTCTACTTCATGGTTAGGAAGTTTTTTTGCAGGTTACAAAGACCTGATTCGACAGCTTGGTGGCATTATGTTAGTCATTATTGGATTGGTTATGCTCGGATTTATCAAAATGGAATGGATGATGCGGAACTGGCAGGTTGAATTGAAAAGTAAACCGCTTGGTTATACGGGCTCCGTCTTGGTTGGGATCACTTATGCGGCAGGGTGGACACCATGTGTAGGCCCGATTCTATCGAGTATTATTATTCTTGGGGTTACTGATCCGACTCGATCGCTTACCTATACATTGGTTTACACGTTAGGTTTTGCAATTCCGTTTTTCGTTATGACCTTCTTTGTAAGCAAGATTAAATGGATTGTAAAGTACTCTGAGTTGTTCATGAAAATTGGTGGTGGTCTCATGGTTGTGTTCGGTATCATGCTATACACGGACATGATGACGGATATTACTACTGTTCTCATTCGTTTGTTCGGAGGATTTACAGGATTCTAACAGCTCTAAGTAGCAGATAAAACGCAGATTTCTTCATCGGAAGTCTGCGTTTTTATTTTATTCTTTGTTGCGGTTAAAATTGGCATTAGATTTTTTGGTTTTTAGGTATTGACCTATTTGAAGTGGTCATGCTATATTATGAAAGTCGCTTCTGACAAACGAAAAAAACGTTGACGAGATAGCGAACGTGTTTTATAATATTGAACTTGTGATGCTCTTTGAAAACTGAACAATAAAGCGTTTTATAGTGAATCAAAACACTAGCCAAGTGAAATGTTTTGCAGTTTAGAATCAGCTCAACTTTATTGGAGAGTTTGATCCTGGCTCAGGACGAACGCTGGCGGCGTGCCTAATACATGCAAGTCGAGCGAGGGTCTTCGGACCCTAGCGGCGGACGGGTGAGTAACACGTAGGCAACCTGCCCGTAAGACCGGGATAACATAGGGAAACTTATGCTAATACCGGATAGGGTGCTTCTCCGCATGGAGGGGTACGGAAAGATGGCGCAAGCTATCACTTACGGATGGGCCTGCGGCGCATTAGCTAGTTGGTGGGGTAATGGCCTACCAAGGCGACGATGCGTAGCCGACCTGAGAGGGTGACCGGCCACACTGGGACTGAGACACGGCCCAGACTCCTACGGGAGGCAGCAGTAGGGAATTTTCCACAATGGACGAAAGTCTGATGGAGCAACGCCGCGTGAACGATGAAGGTCTTCGGATTGTAAAGTTCTGTTGTCAGGGACGAAACCGTACCGTTCGAATAGGGCGGTACCTTGACGGTACCTGATTAGAAAGCCACGGCTAACTACGTGCCAGCAGCCGCGGTAATACGTAGGTGGCAAGCGTTGTCCGGAATTATTGGGCGTAAAGCGCGCGCAGGCGGCT
>NZ_JBNCMT010000056.1:0-20416 GCF_049846925.1 Brevibacillus nigriterrae | reverse complement strand
TAGACAACGGTTAATGTCTCCTTCACTTCGGATTCATTTGTCTCTCTAGGTACCGTAAACTTCATGGTATTGTCCATAGAACTCATCACCAACACCTCGATTCTTTCATTTCTCTATCTAAAACTCTTGCTACTGTATTCTCCTTGAAAGGGAAGAAATCCTTGTTGGAGAAGCACTTCGAGCAAAATTATTTTACAGCAGCATGATTTTCAACCATGGTATACACATAGGATAGTGCCTCAGCAAGCTTCGCTGGTTCTTTCCCGCCTGCTTGCGCCATATCCGGACGACCGCCGCCGCCACCGCCGCAACGGGTAGCAACTTCCTTGATAATCTTGCCTGCATGGTAGCCTTTGTCCATCAAATCTTTGGTTACTCCAGTAACGAGGTTAACCTTGTCACCATCAACGGAGCCCAAAACAATAATAGCGGAGCCCAGTTTGTTCTTGAGTTCATCGACCATTCCGCGCAAATTGTCCATATCGGTTGCAGACACTTGAGTTGCCAACACTTGCACACCGCCTACTTCTTTCACTTTGTCCGTGAGCGATGAAGCTTCGATGTTGCCCAATTTTGCACGGAGGGAATCGTTTTCACGTTGTACTTCTTTTATTTGATGCTGCAATGCTTCAACCCGTGCAGGAGTTTCGTGAAGTTGTGGTGATTTCACTACCTGTGCTACATCTCTGAGTGTATCCAATTGTTGATTCAGGTATTGGAATGCCCCACGTCCTGTTACCGCTTCGATTCGACGAGTACCTGCGCCAATACCGCTCTCGCTGATAATCTTGAACAAGCCAATTTCTGCTGAGTTGCTCACGTGGCAGCCACCGCACAGCTCCAGGCTGTATTCGCCGACTTGTACCACACGCACGACATCACCGTACTTCTCTCCAAACAAAGCCATTGCGCCCATAGCTTTTGCTTCGGCAATCGGTTTGTTCGAGATGTTCACAGCGATATTCGCCCACACTTTTTCGTTTACGATGCGCTCAATTTGTGCAAGCTCATCAGGCGAAATACCACTGATGTGTGTGAAGTCGAAACGCAGACGTTCTGGAACCACAAGTGAACCCGCTTGATTTACGTGAGTTCCTAGCACGTCTTTCAACGCTTGATGGAGCAAGTGAGTAGCCGTGTGGTTTTTGATAGTGTCCATTCGTGCTTCACGATTCACTGCTGCTTGCACTTCATCACCAAGATGGAGCACACCTGCTTCTACTACAACTGAATGAACATGCTGACCCATCGGTCCTTTTTGAACATCAGCAACGCGCGCTTTGACTGTATCAGAAGCAAGCGTACCCTCGTCATTAATTTGACCACCGCTCTCTGCATAGAAAGGAGTCGTATCAAGGACAACCTGGCAAGTTTGACCTTCTTGCACTTCATTGACCAACTGATTTTCGTGGATGATGGCTACTACTTTGGCAGTTGCTACCAATTCAGTATACCCAACAAAATCACTCTTAACCGTCAAATCTCCCAAAGGACCGCCTTGTGTCTGCATACTGTCAACATCTTGGCGAGCAGCACGGGCACGCTCACGCTGTTCTTCCATCGCTTGCTCGAATCCATCACGGTCAACGGTTAGCCCGTGCTCCATTGCGAAGTCTTCGGTCAAGTCAACCGGGAAGCCATACGTATCATACAATTTGAACGTATTTTGACCAGACAGTTGTGTGACTCCGTTCGCTTTCGCTTCTTTCACCATCTCTTCCAAAATGGAGAGACCTTCATGCAGCGTCTCATGGAAGCGTTCTTCCTCTGCACGGATAACCTTTTCGATAAATTCACGTTTTTGCACTACCTCTGGATAGAACTCACCCATCATCTGACCCACTGTCTCTGTCAAGCGGTACATGAACGGCTTTTCGATGCCAAGCAGTTTACCCATACGGACAGCACGGCGGAGCAAACGGCGAAGCACATAGCCACGACCTTCGTTGGATGGCAGTGCGCCGTCTCCAATCGCAAAAGCAACGGTACGTGTGTGGTCAGCAATGACTTTGAGTGCTACATCTTTTTCAGCGTCTTCTTTATATTTCACACCAGCGACTTCACATGTTTTCTCAATTAATGGGAAGAGCAGGTCTGTTTCGTAGTTGTTATCCACATTTTGAATGATGGATGCCATACGCTCCAAGCCCATGCCGGTATCAATGTTTTTCTTTGGAAGCGGCGTGTAGGTGTGGTCAGGGTTGTGGTTGAACTGGGAGAATACCAGGTTCCATACTTCGAGATAACGTTCGTTTTCTCCACCTGGATACAGTTCAGGATCGTTCGGATCGTTGCCAAAGCTTTCGCCACGATCATAGAAAATCTCCGTATTCGGACCGCTTGGACCTTCACCGATATCCCAGAAGTTGCCTTCCAGACGGATAATACGCTCTTCGGGTACGCCTACTTTTTTGTTCCAAAGTTCGAATGCTTCATCATCTTCCGGATGGATCGTTACAGACAACTTCTCTGGATCAAAGCCAATCCACTCAGGACTTGTCAAAAACTCCCATGCCCAGAGGATGGAATCTTCCTTGAAGTAATCGCCGATCGAGAAGTTACCCAACATTTCGAAGAAGGTATGGTGGCGAGCGGTACGTCCCACGTTCTCGATATCGTTGGTACGAATGGATTTTTGAGAGTTAGTAATACGTGGGTTATCGGGAACCACACGTCCGTCAAAATACTTCTTCAGTGGTGCCATCCCGCAGTTGATCCACAAGAGGGATGGATCCTCATGAGGAACTAGCGGTGCACTTGGTTCAACATGGTGACCTTTGCTTTTAAAGAAATCGAGATACATTTGACGGATTTGATTTCCTGTCAGTTGCTTCATGATTGAAACCTCCTTAAAAATAAAAAAAGCCCTCATCCCCTCAGGGACGAGAACTGTTCTCGCGGTACCACCCTGCTTACAATCATCTTCACCATGAAGACAGATTGTCGCCTTGAGGACTTGTAACGGAGTCAGCCGCCGGTTTTTGCCCGGTCTTCGGAATAGCATTCGACTACTCTGCTTCTGAATGCCCTCTCAACCGTGGAGCATCCTCTCTGTAGAAGGGTTTTAGCCTACTCGTTCCTTCATCGATCCACTTGTTCTATACCTGATCTTGATTATAGAGATTGGGAGAGTACATGTCAACTTTCCCTAGCCATCAGGGTGATTCTGACGAGAATCACTTTACCAATGGCAAATAGCGGAACCGCCACAATCATTCCAAGGATACCACCCACTGTTTCACCCACCAACAGAGCAAAAATGATCGCAAGCGGATGCATGTGCAATGACTTTCCCACAATATTGGGTGAAAGGATGTTTCCTTCGACCATTTGTACGACAAGGTTGACCAATAATATCAAGAGAACCGTCTTTGTCGATATCGTCAAAGCGACAATCAAGGCAGGTGTCGCCCCGATCAGCGGACCTATGTAAGGTATCACATTTGTTATGCTGACGAATGATGCGAGGACAAAGGGATAAGGCATATCAATCAACCAGTACCCGATGTAAGCCAATGTTCCTACAATCAAAGCAACCACCATTTGTCCGTGAATATACTTGCCGAGGGAATCATCAATTTCACGCAGAATCTGGGTTGCTTGCCTGCGATAGTGTTTTGGAATCAGTAACAACATGCCTTTTTGAATATCCTTCAAATCCTTGAGCAGATAAAAAGCGATAAATGGAATGATGGCGTAACCGAGAAATTTGCCGATTGTGCTTTTCGCATTGTTGACCAGTTGGCTAATCGTGAGTGACATCCTCTCCTGCGACTGGATGATCACACGGTCTACCCCGCTTTGGATACTGTCGGGAAGAAAGTACTTGTTAGCCTCCCACTCACTCATCCACTGATGATACCAATTGGTAAGACGAGGGATATCATCGGCTAACTCGAATAATTGTTTCGTAAATACAGGGATTGCATTGACGACTGCAATCGTACAAACGAGTACAAATGAAACGTAAATCAGCAGTACAGCGACCAGTCTGGGAACCTTGCGCCTTTCAAGTGCAACCACGACTGGGTGCAGCAGGTAGGCAATAACCAGTCCACCAATAAAAGGGACTGTTACTTCTTTGACCACGTCCCAGATATCAACGACAATAGGACGTATCCACCATAGCAGATTAACGATCACCAGGAACAGGATAATACGGATCGCAATTGAAACATATCGAGAAGACTTGACTTCCTCCAGTTTTGTCCCCTCCCTTCCGCCAAACATGCAGCTTGTAAGGAATAGGGTGACTCACATTTTGTAAATTATACCTTGTGAAAAAACCCTCTTCGTCCCGGAGGAAGAAAGAGGGTTCAGAGTTATGATTTACTTGGCAAAAGCTCGGGTGATGGAACGTCCCATCTTCCACAAATTACGCCGTGACATCGGCCATTGTGTAAACATCATCATCCGGTTGCGTCTTTTGGGCATTAGCATGTAACCAATAGCTGCCAGCAATCCTCCTGCGAGTACCTTGCCTAATAGTCCACGAGCAAACATGCCAACTCCTCCTTAAATTGACTAGATATGAGCCTGGATGGTTGGTTCTTCGAAGAACAAATCATTCAGTGAATGCAGAGACCCGTCTTCCTCCACCTGGTAGATGGACGAGACCTGATCATTCACCAAACTTAATTCAACAAAACATGTCCAACAATAGTATTGATTGGTTCCGATCTTGCCGATGTCTTTACCGTTACAATTCGGGCATTTGACTTGCATGCCGTTTCCTCCTTGCATGACCACGCTCTGGCTTCCTGATATTCCAGGCAGTCAAACGTAGTTTGCCATCAAGATACTTATACTTTTTCACGAAACGATGAGGTTTTTTTTCCCAAGAACCAACGAAGGAGTAATAGGCAGACGCTTGCGACCTTCCGTCAGATCGGCTATCCACCCTTGTGACAGTTCACATGCCACTAGTTTCTCCCAGTTCAAGGAAAAATAAACGTCTTCGATACTACCCAAAAAATCACCGTTTCGCGTGAGGACAGGTTTTCCTTTTAGTTTCTGTTTCCCTGTCATAAAGCCAATTGTCTCCTGATTGGCAAACTCTTGCATGGAGGTGATAGCGTCTTTGCCCTCAATGGTCAAGTAATCTTCTCCTACCGCATGAATCCTGTCGGAAGGGATGTAGGCTCCGGAACGAAGCCAACCACCATGTTGAATTACAACACCCAGCTTGTGCCACTCCATATCACAAAGAATGTCGTTCACGGCTCCAACCTCTTCTCCCGATGACAACAAGATGATCGGTAGCCCAATAACATCCATTGCTCTATGCATGCGGGATCCTCCTTCCGCCTTCTTAGTATTGGCGTATAGGCGATGTACATGCTGACAAAAGCGTCCAGTACTATTGTTGTGTTTGGCAAAGCAGCTCTTTTAGGTACGAATATCGCACACCTTCATCGTTGTTTTCTACTGCAATTCGAAAAGCTTCCACTTCTCCGCACATCAGCAAAAAGGATTTGCTTCTCGTCACCCCGGTATACAACAGCTTGCGCCTGAGCATCCGGTGATAATTGCGAACAAGTGGCATGATTACGATGGGGAACTCACTGCCTTGAGATTTGTGGACGGAACAACAGTATGCAAGTGTCAGTTGGTGGTACTGAGAACGCTTGTACACAACTTCCCTGCCGTCGAACGACACCACTAGCATTTCCTCATTCTGTTCATTCTCATTCGGATGAAAAATCGCCACAATCTCACCCATATCCCCATTAAATACCTGCTCATCTACGTTGTTCACCAGTTGAAGGACCTTATCCCCCCTACGGAAAATCGTTTCTCCAAAGGTCACTTCACGAATTCCCTGATCAGGCGGATTAAAAAATGCCTGAAGTTCTTCATTTAACTGGTTAACGCCTGCCACTCCCTTATACATGGGAGCAAGAACCTGTATTTGTTTTGCTGTATATCCTTTATTTACGGCTCCAATACAAATTTGTTTCACTGCATTTGCAATTTCCTGTGGCGAACTGATGAAAAATCTTCGATCATGTGCCGGCTTGACCAAATCATCCGGTACAATCCCTGCTCGAATATGGTGGGCGAGCTGAATGATCGAGGATTCTTCTGCCTGCCGATAAATCTCATGAAGCTGGACTTGCGGCAAAATCTGTGAGTCAATCAGATCCTGCAAAACATTGCCCGGCCCAACCGATGGAAGCTGGTCCGGATCACCTACCATCACAATCTGGATGTTCGAAGGAAGTGCGCGTAACAGTTGATTGGCCAACCAGACATCAACCATCGACATCTCATCGATAATCACCAGTTTTCCTTGTACTGGATGATCCTGATCGTGTTCAAATCCTGTTCCGTTCCAGCCCAGCAAACGATGGATCGTCATCGCAGGCAATCCGGTTGTCTCGGTCATGCGCTTCGCCGCACGACCCGTTGGAGCAATCAACAGGATTGGAAACGAATTTTCATTCGTTGCATATTTTTTGAGGTTCAATGAAATACCGTGCAAATCTGCGAATACATGGCATATTCCCCGGATGACCGTCGTCTTTCCTGTTCCTGGGCCACCGGTAAGAAGCATAATTCCGCTCTTGATCGCACATTCTACAGCCTCACGTTGAGTCGGTGCATAGGTAATGCCCAATTCATCTTCCACTCGACCAAGAGCCTGATAAAACTCTGACACGGGAAAGCTAGGCAAATCCTCTCTCTCGCTGAAAAAACGCATCCACTTGGCAAGTCCGATCTCAGCAAAAAACAGGCTTGGCAAGTAAATCCGATTTTCTTCCCAAATAATTTTTTGGTCTTCGAACATGTATTGCAAATTCAGTTGGATATCCTCAACCGTAAAGGGATGACCACCGCTCTCCTGTAATAGACGAACCGAACGGTTGCAAAGTTCCGTAATAGGCAAAAAAACATGACCTTCTCCATACCCTGCTTCTTGCAAAACGAACAGAGCAGCAGCCTGTGCTCGCTGGGCTGAATCCGCGCCAATCCCCATCTCTCTGGCAATTTCATCTGCTTTTTTGAAACCGATCCCCTGGATATCTTCAATCAGCTTGTACGGATTCTCGGAAAGGATATCCATCGTCTCCAACTTGTACGTTTGATATATCCGCAAGGCTAGATGTACTCCGATGCCAAATTCGTACAAAAAGACCATCGTCCGCTCCAACGAACGATGCTCACAAACGGATTGAAAGATTTGTCTCGCCCGTTCCTTGGAGATTCCCGGGATTTCCTCTAATCGCTCTGGCTGATCAGCTATAACTGTGAGCGCATCAACACCTAAGTGTTCCACGATGCGTTTCGCCGTTTTTTTGCCGATCCCACTGAAAAGACCGCTGGCAAGATACTTTTCGACACCTGCTTTTGTCTTGGGTGTCTCACGTTCATAGCGATGCACAACGTATTGAACACCAAATCGGGAATGATTTTTCCATTCCCCATAAAATGTGTACAATTCATCTGGATGAGGACGTGGAAAATGCCCGACAATGACCACTTCCGATTCATTGAATTCCTCAGTCGTTTCCTCTATTTTAAGGCGGATTACCCCATACCAATTCTCTTCATTGTAGAAGATTTCGTGAATGATGAATCCGCGAATAAATTTTTCTGTAAAAAGCGAAAGGGATTGTTGCATAAAATCGCCACCATAGTAAGATAAAAATCCACTTTTGCAAGAAAAGTGGATTGTGAGATCATTTAAATTGTAAACCTTTTAACCATTTCTGACAACTTCTCGGCCATGTGTGCCAGCGTCTCCGATGCCGCACTGATTTCTTGCGATGTTGCCGTCTGCTCTTCTGAAGCAGCCGCTACTTCTTGTGTATCATTCACAGCGACGACCGCAAGCTGAGCAATCTCATCGGCATTGCTGATGATGCTTTTGGTGTCGTTGGCAATCGCTTGGGCAGACTTGTTCATCCGCTCAATTTGACTGTTCACATCATCAACAGCCTTCAAAATTTGCCCGAAAGCCTTACCTGAATTAGCTACCCCACCTCGACCAAGCTGAACGGCTTCCGATGTCTCTTCCATCGCAGATACAGCTTCTTTAATCTCTGCATTAATCGATATGATCAACTTGGAAATCTCCTCGGCAGATTGACCTGATTGCTCAGCAAGACGCCGCACTTCGTGAGCTACCACTGCGAAGCTTTTACCTTGCTCACCTGCTCTTGCCGCTTCAATCGCTGCATTCAAGGCAAGCAAATTCGTTTGCGCACTCATTTCACGAATAATCGTAATAATACCCATGATTGCTTCTGATTGTTCTCCTAGTGCTCGTACCACTTTTTCCGTCGATTGAACTTTCGATGTGATTTGATCCATTTCTTCTACCAACTCAATCATGGTTTTCTCGCCATCATGAGCAAACCGGTATGCCGTTTTGGAATCCTCTGTGACAATATGGGCATAGGTAGCAATACCGGAAATATCAGAACCGATGCGGTGTAACGATTGGGTCGTTGATTCAACGGTCATCTTTTGCCTTTCGGAACCGCCTGCGATCTCGGTTGCTGCAATGGAAATCTGCTCAGATGCACGTGCACTCTCGACAGAGCTTGCGGTAAGCTCTTCAGAAGAACTGGCCACCTGTTCCGAGACACGCTGGACTTCCTGCAACATATTGCGGAACGCATCCATCATTTGGTTGTACATCGCCCCAAGCTGTCCGAACTCATCCTTGCGATCCAATGGAACACGTTCGGTCAAATCACCAGCCTCCGCTTTACGCATGGCAGCAACCAGTCGGTTTAGCGGGGTAATAATTCGTTGGACAATAAATACCCCTACGATGACAGAGACAATACAGGCAAGAATACTAATCGAGAACATCATGATTTTACTTTTGGTAAATGGGGCTAACAGGTCGCTTTCATAGCTTCCTACACCAAGAACCCATCCGTTTGGCAGCGTCTCAAAGGCAGTCACTTTCGGCTTGCCTTCGAATTTATACTCGATATATCCTGATTTTTGCTTAATCATGCTCTGGATGTAGTCTTCATTGGAAAGTTCTTTGCCTTCTGCCGATGGATGGAACAAGACAGTCCCTTTGCTATCAATTATAAAAGCATATCCAATCATTCCATTGGGCTTGTAATAACGCTCGGCAACATCACTGGTAATCCGTTTAATCTCTTCCCGATCGGATTGGCTTGGATTTTCTTCAGTCGTGTAATTAGCCAAATCTTTTGAAATCAGATATGTAACGTACTTCAGGTCTGATACGGTCAAGTCATAAACTGCCTTTTCTGCATTCCGATATTGCAAAAAGCCTGCTGTGAAAATAGGTATGAGTGTAATTAGTAAAATAGTTGCGATAAGTTTGAATCGAATGGATGAGAAACCTAGCGAGCTCCCCATGCTATTCCCCCCTTGATGTCACTGATGTACCACTACTTTCGGTTCAATTCTCAGATGACATTCTTGTGATTTAAGTTAATATATCAGTTCTATATTACCATTTCATACCATACAGAGTATACAAAAAGTACTAATATCCGACTTATTTTTTGCATAAAAATGGAATTTTTACCCATTAAAAAACTTCGTTCAATGACGAACGAAGTTCAAGTCTACATTTATTTGATTAACCGTTTTACGATCTTTACAACCCTTTGGGCAGCCTCTTCTACTTCTTCCAAGGTGTTCGTTATACCAAAACTGAATCGAATGGCAGAATCCGCACGGTCTTCTGAAAGATTCATGGCGATTAGCACATGCGACCTCTCCAGCGAGCCTGATGTGCAAGCAGAACCACTCGCAGCAGCAATACCTTCCAAATCCAGATTCATCAGCATAGTTTCAGTGTCGATCCCGATAAAGCTTACGTTCAGGATATGCGGCAGACTGTGCTCGATCTGTCCGTTTATTGTGAAGTTGATTCCAGCTTCTCTCCAGATTGCAAGCATGGCTTCACGCATCGCTTCGTACTTTTCTCTTCTGGCCAGTCTCTCTTCTGACATCAGTTGAACAGCCGCAGCGAATCCGGCGATGCCTGCGACATTCTCCGTACCTGCACGTCTTTTTCGCTCTTGAGAGCCACCATATGCATAGGGGTCCATTTTTACTTTTCGGGACATATACAGTGCCCCTACGCCCTTGGGACCATTTATCTTATGAGCAGAGATGGAGAGTAAATCCACCGGAAGCTCCCCAGCCTTGATTCGTTCAATTCCGTACGCTTGCACGGCATCCGTGTGGAAAATGATTCCTTTTTCACGCAGGAACTCTCCGATTTGACGGATGGGCTGAATCGTGCCTACCTCATTATTGCCATACATAATCGTGACAAGAATCGTGTCTTCTCTAACCGCATCCTGCAATTGCTCAAAATGAACCATCCCCGTCTCATCAACAGGCAGATACGTTACCTCAAATCCAAGCTGCTCGAGCCGCATACACGCATGCAAAACAGCATGATGCTCAATCTGTGAAGTGATAATGTGCTTGCCACGCTCCTGATTCGCAAAAGCCACCCCGAAAATAGCCATATTATCTGCCTCTGTACCACCGCTGGTAAAGACAAGCTCGCTTGCGTTTGCGCCTAGATGCTTGGCAATCGTCTCGCGCGAAGCTTCCACGACCTGTCTTGCATTCCGACCAAATCGGTGGGTACTGGAGGGATTCCCGAATGTTTGTAGCAGTATGGGATGCATCGCCTCAACTACTTCTGGATGCATTGGTGTAGTTGCGGCATTGTCCAAATAAATAAATCTGGTCATATTATTGATCACCTGTTATCTGCAAAATTGCATCGATGATTATACTCTTTCCTAAATATAAAACATGTAGCTGTCTGAACGCCCATCGTCCTGATAACTGATCAGATCCCGTAGCGTTGTCGAATCGAGTACAGAGGAAATGCTGTCACGAATCCGCAGCCACAAGTAGCGTTTTGCCGGGTCTTCTTCTTCCACAAATTCAACCGGACTAATTGGTCCTTCCAACACACGAATGACGTCACCCGACGTGATTTCATCTGGCGCTTTTGACAGAACATAGCCCCCGTACGCACCTCTGATGCTTTTAACCAATCCTGCATTGCGCAAAGGAGCGATCAGTTGCTCCAAATAGTGCTCGGATAAATCATGGCGCTGTGCAATGCTTTTGAGTGAGACAGGACCTTCACCAAATCGATTGGCAAGTTCCATCATAATGGTGAGGCCGTAACGACCTTTTGTTGAAATCTTCAATGTACAACTCTCCCCTTCACAGTCATACAAGCTATCTTTTTCCCATTCCTTACACAAACTGGGCTGTGGTTATCACACATGAGTTTGTTCTTTTGCGTAAATCCTACAAAAACAGGAGGTGTTCTACGTGGCAACCAACAAACGATCTGAACGTGGACGCAATCATCCATCAAAGGTTTTGTACGAGGTTCCTGCTGGTACAACTGCGCATAAAGCACGCTATGGTGCCAGTGAAAACAGTAAACAACCCAATATCAACGGGGACCTCCCCAACAAACCAGGTGGAGATGCCAGAACATAGCCACAAAACCTCAGAACTCTTTGTGCAAACAAAGAGTTTTTTTTGCGAAAGATAAATCCTCTATCAATATAGCCATATTTTAATGTATTGTAAAGTTATAGGGATAATGGTTAATTGGATTCGAAATGAATTTATTGTGAGGAATTGGAAAAATGAAAGAAAATGAGTCGTTGCCACTGTCAAAACGGGAACATAAGAAGAATGTGAATAGAGAAAATATTATTAATGCAGCAATTCAATTATTCAGTTCACAACCGTATTCGGAAGTGAGTATGCGTGCGATTGCCAAACGTGCCAATGTGTCACCAGGTCTAATCTATAAATACTTCGAAGATCAGCAGCACCTTTTTATGGTTGCCTTTCAAATTGAAAGCTCCCATTTTCTGAGAGTCATGCATGAAACAATGAAACAGCAGCCTGATAATCTGTATGTTATCGCAAGAGAATACGTGCAATACATGTATGAACATGACAATTTATATAAAATGATGACTTTTTTCATGCTCGAAAGTGAACAGCATCCAATTGTAACGGATGGACTAAGAGAAGTGACAGATGAATTGTTTGAACTATTTAGGGCCGCCTTAAGCAACCACCTTCCTGAAGAGCGATTAAAAAGTACAGCACAGCTTTTCTTTTCATCATTAAATGGAATCTTAATCACCTATAAAAACCTGCCCGGACGTTCAAAGGAGATTTCCTGGAATCATATCGAACATTTGGTGGGGACTCTAATTGACGTATTGAAAGGCAGGTAAACGAATACCTGCCTTCCCTGTTTTCTACCGGCTATGTGCCATTTTCAATTGGTGCTTCAAAAGCTTTCCAACCGAATTGCGAGGTAATTGATCTACAAAAACAATTTCTTTTATTGCTTTGTAGGATGCCAACTTTTCTTTGCAGAACACCATGATCTCTTCTTCGGTAACTGATTTCTCCGGTTTTCTGACGATAAATGCCTTTGGGATCTCTCCCCATTTTTCATCTGGTACGCCAACTACAGCAACATCTGCAACGCTTGGATGGGAAGCGAGTACCAATTCCAATTCAGCGGAATAGATATTTTCACCGCCACTGATGATCATGTCCTTCAGACGATCAACAACGTATAAAAACCCTTCTTCATCAATATAGCCAACATCACCGCTATGGTACCATCCGTCTTTGATCGCTTTCTGGGTCGCCTCTTCATTCTCGAAATAACCGACAAACACTTGAGGTCCTCGTAAAACTATCTCTCCAACTTTACCAACAGGCAAATCTCCCCCGGTTTTCACATCAACGATCTTCATTTCCCCATACATAACTATTTTTCCCATGGAGTCCAATTTTTCTTTGTTCATTTGCTCCTTCCACATCGTCACTGCACCCGTATATTCCGTAATGCCATACACTTGCTGTACAGGAATTCCTAACTGGCGAAAGCCAAGAATTAACGGAGCAGGAACCGAGGAAGCACCACAAGTAATATTACGTACCGATGAAATATCTACCTTGGCGGCTTCATACGTTTTTAATAAATACATTAGCATGGTTGGGACGGTCATCATTGTCGTAATTTTTTCACTCTCGATTACTTTCCAGGCGGCAACAGGATCGAACGCCTCCATGAAAACCATCGTGCAGCCACTCATAATATTGGTTACTAGGGGGGCGATCCCTCCGATATGGAAAAAGGGAGCTACCATGAGGAACCGGTCATCCTCCCACCAATCAATCGTATGGGATAAGCCAATCCCTGCTGCGAATAAATTGGTATGTGAGATCATGGCCCCCTTTGGTCTGCCCGTCGTGCCGGAAGTATACATAATGAGTACAACGTCATCGTTGCTTGTATTATATTTGGGTTCATGCGAATGCGACTGGAATATCACCTGTAAGGAGGGCTCTGTGTGATGTGATATCGTTCGTGGTATTGCTATTTTCCCATGCAGTTCATTGATTACATGATCAAAGTCTGTATCGTGTACAATCAGCTTTACTTTGCTGTGCTCAACAATGTATTGCAACTCAGCGACTTGCAAGCGCCAATTCAGGACAACCGTTACAACCCCAATTTTGGCTGCACCCATAAATACAGCTACAAAATCTTCATTGTTTTTACATAGAAGGGCAATACGATCTCCTTTTGACAGGCCCAGTCTTTCCAAATAGTTGGCAAAGCCATTTGCTCTCTGATTCATCTGGTTGAAAGTCCAACGATTCCCCTGCCGAACGAACGCCTCTTTTTCTCCCATGAGTACAGCTCTATTTTGCAACAGCTTGCCTATATTGATGTTCATCCTTTCACACCCCAACCGTTTTTTATTTCAGCGAAATCGGCAAGTCTTTCATATCTCTGATGGTTTGCTCCTGGAACAGCGTAAAAATTTCCTCCCATATCAGTTCCCATTTTCGTGCAGCAAGGCGATTTTTTGCATTCGGATAGGCCGTTATATCCACTTCCAATAATTCCTCGATTTGCTCAACGTAACGATTCACTTCATCTGCGGTGTAATCGGATAAGATGCTGGAAACAAGCAGATTAACGGAGATCTTGCTTCTCATCTTGGCGATATCACGGTACATTTGTGCGAGTAAGACATTGCGTGGACCTTCCCAAAGTTCATTGACCATACTATCTCTTAACAGCCTTGGAATCGCAGAAAAATCCTCAATTGCACCGTGTCCTCCAAAAATCGAGATAGCGGTACGCAGCTTATCTACCGCTTCTTTTGAGGCAAACACTTTTTGTAGCAAAATTAATTCCCGTGCCACAAAGCCTTCAAGACTGTGAGGATTGTCTTTGGAGCGAATAAACGCATCGTAAATCGCAAATGCCGTCCCTACGATCCGTTTTGCTGCATCCTCCAAATCCTCGAGTTGGGCCGACGCCATGGGAAACTCATCGATCTGTCTGTCAAAGACTGTTCGAAATCTGGCGTAGAGCTTTGCTTCTCTGGCTGCCCGCATTAAAAATGCTCCGCTGGCAAATCCAATATCCAGTCTGGAACGCGTCAACACAAGACTTACAGCAAGGGAAACTCCCCGATTTTGCGGTCCTATTCTGTATGCGATCGCACCCTGATAATCAATCTCCGCCGATGGCAATTCTACTGTGCCGATTTTCCATTTGAGTCGGTTAATGACATGATGATTTCTTTTTTCTCGTTCCTTATCTCCTGGCAGCCATGTGGGTACGATAAAGATCGCAATATCTTGCGTGTTTTCGATGCGAGCTGTGACAGCGGAATAATCGGCATGCACGGCTGAACAGAAAAACTTGTTGCCATACAATCGGTACTGTCCACCCTCTTCTTTGGCGGTCAAGACATTTGCTGCGATATTCGATCCGCCTTGTATTTCAGACATATACTGTGCACCGATACCGAACTCGCCGTTTACCCCCTCTTTGACATGCTGGTAAAACGTTTTCACCTCATGCGGTACTTCCTCCAAAAATTGCTCAATCAATGTGACCAAGCCATCCGTACAAGCCAACGGGCAAGTAATCCCTGTCTCCCCGTTTCCATGTAAAAAATAGCGTTTGATGATTCCTTCCTTCTCTAGTTGATTGCTTGCGAACAGGCCGTGTCCAAAAATTTCTTTTTCCATCTTTTGCAGTTCAAATGGACGTACAATCCGATCAATTCTTTCGTTAAAGGCATTGTAATGCCTGAGTTTCGGCTGGTTTTCTGGGCGGGCAGCTTCTGATGCAATGTTGCGCCAGTCCGTCGATACTTTTTGGACAAACGGCTTTACTCGTCGCTGCATTTCTGCCCAGTCGCCATCTTTACAAAATTGTTGCAGGACTTGCTGCAAAAATGGGTTGTCCCAATCATTTGCACCATTTCGCTTTGTATAAAAATCTTGAAAACTGTACGTATTTTCGATTGTCACCTTCAAGAAAAAACCTCCTTTAAGAGAATTTTAAGAATATTTTAGCATCGTAAATCCTAAAAGTAAACATTGTTCAATTTTGTGGATGATTTCGAACAAATAAGAAAATCCCTCAATAGAATGAGGGATTCCTGTATGTTAGGACTATTTATGAAATTTCGCTCGGCTTTCTTGCCGTTCTTTGATTTCCTTCTCGTAGCCAATTTCCTTCGGACGATAAAATTCGTAGTGGACACCATCAGGGAGGTACTGTTGAGGTACATAACCGTCTGGATAATTGTGCGGATATAAATACCCGCTGCCATGCCCCAGTTTTGCTGCTCCCTTGTAGCTTTGATCTCGCAAATGCATCGGAACACTCCGGTGTCCATCTGTTTGAATTTGCGAGAGCGCCTGATTGATTCCGAGATAAGCAGCATTGCTTTTCGGTGCGGTAGCCAAGTAGGTGGTTGCCTGACCAAGCGGAATGCGCCCTTCTGGCATGCCAATTACTTCTAACGCTTGAAAACAGGCGATTGCTACCGAAAGTGCTTGCGGATCAGCATTGCCAATATCCTCAGAAGCGGAAATAATCAGCCTGCGCGCGATAAACCGTGGATCTTCACCTGCATCGATCATACGTGCCAACCAGTATAAGGCTGCATCGGGATCTGAACCACGAATCGACTTGATGAATGCCGAAATCGTATCATAGTGGTTATCTCCGCTTTTATCGTACCTCACCGCTCTTCGCTGGATCGACTCGACGGCAACCTCCAGATTCACCCGGATTACCCCATCCTCTGAAAGGGGGGTAGTGGTAACAGCAAGCTCCAAAGCATTTAGCAATCGTCTGGCATCCCCTTCGGCATAGCGAATCAGATGCTCTCTTGCTTCTGGCAAAATCTCAATGTCCAGTTCACCCAGCCCTTGTTGCTCATCTTCAACTGCTCTATCCATTACCTGCGACAGTTCCTCTTCGGTTAAGGAGTAGAGCGGGAAAATTTGTGATCGGGACAAGAGTGCGGAATTCACTTCGAAAAACGGATTTTCTGTGGTCGCACCAATCAAAATAATGGTTCCTTCTTCCACGGAAGGAAGCAATGCATCCTGTTGTGATTTGTTAAAACGATGAATCTCATCGACGAACAGGGTCGTCCGTCTGCGATTCATCAACAGCCGTTCCTTTGCCTCTTCAACGATGCGGCGAATATCCGCTACCCCTGCGGTCACCGCATTCAACTCGGAAAAAAACGTTTTGGTCGAATGGGAAATGACCTTAGCAAGTGTCGTTTTCCCCGTGCCTGGAGGGCCAAAAAAGATAAAGGAAGACACCTGATCGGCCTCAATCGCACGTCGAAGCAGCTTTCCAGGTGCTAAAATATGCGATTGTCCAATAACTTCTTCTACCGTTCTCGGTCTCATTCGAGCGGCTAACGGTTTCGATTTGTCGTTAGACGGTTGTTCTTGTGCAAACGAAAATAAATCCATGGCTGATTACCCCTTCTTCGGCACCCAGCCAATTAGGTCACGAACTACAACACTCGCAAGAATAAGCCCCGCTACGGAAGGTACGAATGCATTGCTTGCTGGTGGTTGCTTTACTTTGCGGATCGGAGAATCTGGATTCGATACGATCTGTTCACGTACATCTGTACGAATCGTGACAGGCAGTTCCTTGGAATATACTACTTTAACTCCTTTATAGATTCTCTCTTTTCGAAGCTCACGACGAATGACTTTGGCGATTGGGTCATAGCTGGTCTTCGAGATGTCTTCCACTTCAAATTTGGTAGGGTCCATTTTATTGGCTGCACCCATGCTGGAGATAATAGGAATGTTGCGTTTTTTGGCTTCGATTATCAAGTGAATCTTTGCCGAGACGGTATCCATTGCATCTACGATATAGTCCAGCTTATGAGCAAAAAGCTGGTCTGCCGTCTCTTCACTGTAAAACATGTTCAGTGTAACTACTTCGCACTCTGGGTTGATGGCTTGGACACGCTCTTTCATCAATTCTGTTTTGGACTGACCAATCGTATTGAGGTTGGCGTGGATTTGACGATTAATGTTGGTGATATCAACTACATCTTTATCAATCAAGACCAGTTTACCTACACCTGTGCGGGCAAGTGCTTCCACACTAAAAGAGCCTACTCCGCCAACACCGAGTACGGCAACTGATGCATTCTTCATTGTTTCCAGACCTTCTGGACCAAAAGCCAATTCGCAGCGCGAAAATTGATGTAACATACAAGAACAACCTTTCCCATTTGTGATAATCTTATCGGAATAGTCAGGATAGTAGCACGGCAAAAGAGCCCCAGTATGCCGTGATTCCCCACTGTTTTGAACCTGCGCTAGCAGGTGGGTGATCTGCCGAATCGCTCAGACTTCCACTCAGATGGAGGCATGTCTTTCTGACTCAAGGACGTCGAACTCCCGTTAATAAACATTGTGGCTCAAAACATGATGGTTTTCACGCACATCACAGGACTCTTTTTCTGTGATATAGATTGATCCTACCATAAGAAAAATATTCGTTGCAAGTTTTGCGCTTACTTGTATTCTTTCTCTTCTATTGCTTTGTCATCATTGAATTTATCGAGCATCGAGATGGCGTCAATCAAGTGGTTATTGAATATCTGTCTGGCAATTGTCAGTAAATCAATAATCATGGGATCTCTCAACGAGTACAGCACCCGATTGCCGTCTTTTGTGCCATAAACGATATTTTTGGACCGCAACACACTTAGTTGTTGGGAAACAGCCGATCCCTCAGTACCAATCAGTGCTTGCAGTTCGTTGACATTCTTGTCCCCTTCGGCCAGTAATTCCAGAATTCTAATACGTAGCGGATGGGCAAGTGCTTTAAAAAAGTCCGCCTTGAACCGTTGTAATTCTAAATTCATTCGTTCCTCCATCTCATCCTCATTTATTATCAGCCTATCAATGCATTACTTCTTCTCTCAAATATTCAGTTTTGGAATACGAGAGCAGTGTGCATTCGCCATTCTCATAATGTGGACAGCCAATGCACTTGTTCGGTTCGAGCTTGCCTACCGCTGCAATCATCGCATCTTTGGAGTCTTGAAACAAATTCTCTCTGCCTATTGTATCAAGTAACCCTGTCTTCATCAGCACTTTCTTTGGTTGCGGTTGCAGACCGGAAAGATAAACAGTGCAGCCCTTATCCCGAAAGTGCTGGATGATCCGCTTCAGGTTTGATTCGCCTGTCGTATCCATATAAGGTACATTACTCATGCGCAGGATCAATACATGAAGCCGATTGTGAACCGAATGCAACAAGGATTTTTCAAACATTTGAGCAGCCCCGAAAAACAAGGGGCCTTTTACCGTATAGATACTGATCTGATTACAATCCTTCTTATCGTTGATCAAATGGGCAATGACCACATTGTTTGGATTGAATGGATCCGGGATTACTTTCACTATGGTGAGAATTTCGCTCATTCGTTTCACAAACAAGATGGTTGCCAGGATTAAGCCTACTTCAACGGCTAATGTGAGATTCGTAAATACAGTCAAAAGAAACGTAATAACCAGAATGAACGAATCACTTGTTCTGGTTCGCAAAATGTGGAGAAATTCGTGGCGCTCACTCATATTCCATGCCACGACCATCAGAATGGGTGCCATACTGGCTAACGGAATATGTGAGGCATAGGGTGCCAGTAAAAGCAACACAACAAGGACAACCAGCCCATGAATCACCCCGGAAAGTGGCGAGGCTGCTCCATTTCGAATATTAGTTGCCGTCCGTGCTATTGCTCCTGTAGCTGGAATCCCGCCAAATAACGGTGTGATCATATTGGCAATCCCCTGTCCGATCAGTTCACGATTGCTGTTGTGCCTGCTGCCTGACATCCCGTCTGCAACGACTGCTGACAACAAAGATTCGATCCCACCAAGTAAAGCGATCACCAAGGCAGGCTGAAGCAATCGCAAGCATGTTTCCAACGAAATCTCGGGAAAGTGAAAGGTTGGCAGGCTGCTTGGAATCTCACCGAAAGCGGAGCCAATGGTCGCCACTTTGTCAGGAAAAAAGAAAGCGGCAACGGCACTGGAAACAACAAGCCCGATGAGTGGTCCTGGAACTTTTGGAAACATGCGAGGCGTGATCAGGATGAGGCTTAGGGAAATCATTGAAATGATCAAACTATAAAATGAAAAAGTGTTTAAATGAAGCCATATTTCTTTCATATTTGATATAAAGTCTTCATGTCTGACGATTTCGCTTAGTCCGAGAAAACTTGAAATTTGTCCCGTAAAAATGATGACTGCAATACCTGCGGTAAACCCAATGGTAACTGGCTTTGGAATAAACTTAATCAAGGAACCAAGTCGAAGTAAACCCATCAGAAGCAACATAACCCCAGCCATAAAACCGGCAATAAGCAAATTCTCATACCCATACGTCATAACAATTCCTAATAAAATTGGAATAAAGGCGCCAGTTGGCCCTCCAATTTGAAATTTGGAGCCTCCGAACAAGGAAATCAGTATTCCCGCAATAATGGTGGTATAAATTCCGTACTCTGGCCTGACACCTGATGCAATGGCAAAAGCCATCCCCAATGGAATTGCAATGACACCGACAATCAATCCTGACAGCAGATCCCGTTGAAAGTGATGGTAAGAATATCCGTGAAATCTGCTTTGACTGGATTCTCCCACAAGTACCCCTTCTTTTCTTTAATGTATATTTGAATTTTTGAATATACATATATTCATACACCTTTTTATTGTTCTTGTCAAAATATTGTCAAAAACAAAGAAAAATGTTGTCCTTTTAAGGTCTCCCTGGCAGCTTTCTCAGGAGTTTAACTGTCCGACTTTCCTAATCGTCAGGAAGTGGACAAACACGTCGCTGCCTCTTTAGTAACGCTGGTTGTCCACTTTTTTCCCTGACCATTGAGGAAACTCTTAGTTGCGCTACCAAAGTCGCTGTAAAAGGACAAGCATTTTCGTATTATCAGGTCATCCAGAGTTTTCTGGTTGGCCTTTTTTCTTGGGCGCTTTAAGATGGCGGTAGCCGGGAGAACGTCAAGCA
>NZ_JBNCMT010000055.1:0-22990 GCF_049846925.1 Brevibacillus nigriterrae | reverse complement strand
TTGTGCGAAATTGTTTCTGCCTTTCCAAAAGCCTCATTCCGTTTGACAAAAGCTTGAATGACACTAAATCCTTTTGAAACATCCAATCCCACGACTGGTCCCATAACACCCTCCAAAAAAAATTTGCCGGCACTCCCACGATGGTTCCAAACCCATAGCTTCGCTTGTGATACGAGGTCATTGCCTCAACCAGCTCAAACATGGTCATTGGGGATAGTGGGAGAACAGTTTTCTCGACGGGGTAATCTCCCCTAAATGCTTGACGTTCTCCCGGCTACCGCCATCTTAAAGCGCCCAAGAAAAAAGGCCAACCAGAAAACTCTGGATGACCTGATAATACGAAAATGCTTGTCCTAGCCAAAGCGACTTTGGCAGCGTTGCTTAGATTTTCCCTCACTTGTTAGGGGAAAAAGTGGTCAACCAGCGTTGCGAAAGAGGCAGCAGCGTGTTTGACCACTCCCTGACGATGAGGAAAATCGGACAGTGGATCTCCTGAGCAAGCTGTCAGGGAGACCTGGATAGGACAACGTTTTTCTAGCTATAATTCTGCCGGAAAAGATAATACAATAGAAAAGCATCTTGGATATCAAAAAAAGGAGAGACATCATGGAATTGATTTACATAATCAAAGCAGTTTTATTGGGGTTAGTGGAAGGACTGACAGAGTTCGCTCCTGTTTCATCAACAGGGCATATGATCATCGTTGACGAAATGTGGCTTCAATCGGAGCTGTTGCTTGGGAAATACGTAGCCAATACATTTAAGGTAGTGATCCAGCTTGGGTCCATTTTAGCAGTTGTCCTTCTTTTTAAAGATCGGTTTTTTGAGATTCTGGGGTTAAAGCGCCGCAACAGAAAACTGGATAATGGACAAGGGCGTCTTACTCTGGGGCATGTAATCGTCGGATTATTGCCTGCAGGGGTGCTAGGGCTCGTATTCAAAGATTTTATTGACGATTACTTGTTCTCGGCCAAAACCGTATTGATTGGTTTGGTAGCTGGTGCCATCTTGATGATCATTGCGGATCGCTTTCGCAGCCAAAATCCGACCGCAGAGACGGTTGATCAAGTATCTTACAAACAAGCATTTATTGTCGGTCTCATTCAGTGTATCTCCTTGTGGCCTGGATTCTCCCGATCAGGCTCGACCATCTCTGGCGGTGTCCTGGTTGGGATGAGTCACCGGGCTGCAGCCGATTTCACGTTTATCATGGCGGTTCCCATCATGTTTGGTGCGAGTCTGATCTCATTGATGAAAAATTGGCAGTACTTTACGCTTGATGCCTTGCCATTCTTTGCAGCGGGATTCGTAAGTGCTTTTCTGTTTGCGTTAATCACCATCCGCATCTTCCTGAAACTCATTAATAGAATAAAGCTGACGCCTTTTGCGATTTATCGTCTGGTTCTTGCAGGAGTGATTTATTTCGTTTACTTCTAAACTTAGTTGTTGGAAGGGGAGAAGGTTTTGCATACACATTCTGAAAGTGAAACCATTATTGAGGTAAAAGGCCTTGTGAAGAACTACGGTTCGTTTTCAGCGGTAAAGGGTGTCCATTTTCAGGTGAATAAAGGGGAGATATTTGGACTCCTTGGACCGAATGGCGCCGGCAAAACAACCACTCTGGAAATGCTGGTAGGACTTCGCAAGCCTGATGGAGGCACGGCAACGATTGGTCCGTACGATATCCTGCGTGATATTACGAAAGTTAAGGAGATCATTGGCGTTCAGTTGCAGTCAACTACCTTGTTTGAACTGCTGACAGTCGAAGAAATCTTGAAAATGTATGCCAGCTTCTACCCTTCCCACATTTCAATTCCTCAACTGATCGACGATATGCTGCTCACCGAAAAGAGAAAAAGCCGAATCAAAGGATTATCAGGTGGTCAAAAACAGCGTCTGGCGATTGCACTGGCTTTGGTGCATGACCCGCAGGTGGTCTTTTTGGATGAACCAACTACGGGTCTGGACCCGCAAGCAAGACGTACCTTATGGGACATCGTCCTGCATTTGAAAGAAAAGGGAAAAACCATTGTGATAACGACTCATTATATGGACGAAGCGCATGTCCTTTGTGACCGGATTGCGATCATGGATCAAGGGAACCTAATTGCATTGGATACGCCAGTCTCCCTGGTGAGAAGTCTGCATTCCGACAGCGCATTGGAATTTCGAACACCAGGACAAGAAGAAACCATTGATTATTCCTGTATTGAAGGCGTGACCAAAGTAGGGAACCGCAAAGATGTGCACGTCCTCTACAGTGACAACCTGCAGACAACTTTGACCAGTCTGATTCATTTTGCGTCTGAACACAACTTGCAACTAGTCGATTTGCAAACAAGGACAGCGACATTGGAGGATGTGTTTCTTCATATGACGGGAAGGAGTCTGAGAGAAGCATGAAAGCTTACTGGCAATTAACGCTCGCACAGTTGCGCATTTTTGCCCGCAATCGCCAGGTGTTATTCTGGACGCTGATTTTCCCGATTTTTCTGATGGTCATGTTGGGCTCATCGCTCAGTAACGGCAACGGAATTTCGCTTACCATCGGAGTGGTCGATCATGATCGCTCGACGGTATCTTCCGATTTTGTAAAAACACTGGAGCAGAACAAAGCACTGCAGGTGAAGCTCGGAAATGATGAACAGACACAACTGGATCGTCTCAAAAACGGTGACCTTCAACTGGTTATCGTTGTCCCGGCAGGCTATGAGGATGGTCTGAAGGAAGTTGCGTCGCAACCTAAACCATTTACGATCCCTGTCTATTTCAATGATACAAACTATGCTGTTTCAGAGGTAGGATTATCCCTGGTCAATCAAGTGATTGATGAGGTTAGCAAGGAAAGAGTGGCCTACAAACCGGTTGTCGTGATGGAATCGCACGGTATTGAAGCACTTGATTTGCGCTATATCGATTTTTTGGTACCAGGCATAGTTGCAATGATGATAATGAGCAATAATATGAATGGCGTCTCTGGTCAAATCGCATCCTGGAGAGAGCGGGGAATTTTGCGGAGAATGCAAGGGACTACCCTGAAAGCTTCGACATTTATCGCTGCACAGATTACAGCGCGCATGCTGATGAACGGCCTGCAAGCCATCATCGTCCTGATAGTTGCCAATCTCCTGTTCGGCGTTGAAGTTCGGGGCTCCTGGTTTACACTGACTGTTTTTACCGTACTCGGGACACTTGCGTTTATGGCAATCGGATTTATCATTGCGGGAATCGCCAAAACACCGGAAAGTGCTGGCCCGATCGCGGGCGTTCTTTCCTTTCCGATGATGTTTCTCGGAGGCGTTTTTTTCCCGATCCAAAATATGCCCGAGTTTATCCAGCCTTTCGTTAGGCTTTTGCCGATCTCTCATTTAAGCGATGCTTTGCGGGAGACGATGAATGTCGGGGCAAGTCTGATGAGTCTGAGTATGGAAGCGCTGATCTTAACGGGGTGGCTGCTTGTTTCCTTCGTGGTAGCCAGCTACACATTTAAATGGGAATGACAACAAATCGCAAGGGGGTTAGATATGGCTGAAGCAATGGCAAAAGCTACGCATCGGAAGTTAACCATTGGTAAAATCATAAAAAGAGCATTCGCAATCATCATCGGAGCTGCCCTCGTATCGGTTGGTCTGGAAATTTTTCTTGTCCCTAACCGGATCATTGATGGCGGGATCGTGGGGATCTCGATTATTTTCTCTCATCTTACCGGATGGGCCCTGGGTCTGTTTTTATTTGTCCTGAATCTTCCTTTCCTCTTTATAGGATACAAACAAATCGGTAAAACGTTTGCTCTATCAACACTATTCGGCATCACGCTTATGTCTATCGGCACCACGCTGCTGCATCCTGTGCCGGGACTAACCGAAGATCCACTACTTGCAGCGGTTTTCGGAGGAATTATCCTCGGGATTGGAGTTGGTTTGGTCATTCGTTATGGAGGATCACTGGACGGTACAGAAATTGTGGCGATTCTCTTTAATAAGAAGACTCCTTTCTCGGTTGGCGAGGTCGTCTTGTTCATTAATATTTTTATCCTGGGGAGTGCGGGATTTGTCTTTGGCTGGGATCGTGCGATGTATTCCCTGATTGCCTACTACATAGCGTTCAAGATGATTGATGTAACGATCGAAGGATTCCAGGAATCCAAATCAGTGTGGATTATTTCCGACATATATAAAGAAATCGGCGATGCGATTGTCGCACGGTTGGGTCGTGGTGTTACTTATTTGACAGGGGAAGGCGGCTATACTGGCGACGAAAAGAAAGTTATCTTTTGTGTGATTACACGATTGGAAGAAGCGAAGCTGAAACTGATTGTGGAGGAAGTCGATCCAACCGCCTTTCTTGCGGTAGGCAACATCCATGATGTCAAGGGTGGACGGTTCAAGAAAAAAGATATCCATTAAAAATCAGAAACCTTTGGCGAGTATCCTCGTATAAAATAGGCACGGTGACTTTTTCTGAAAAAATAGACGGATAAGGGGGGACTGCGATGAACATCACCACTATACAATCCAATCGTGTTTTTCGTATGTTCCTCTTATTCGTGTCAGTCGTACTGCTGTTTGGCTCTATTTTCACTCTGTTCATTTCTTCTGACCAATCAGAGCGTTCTGATTCCGGCTATCATCTGGTAGCGAAAACGGATGGGTTGCAGGCCAACCTCACACGTTTGAACAAGACCTATCAGTTGAGCTTCTTCATTAAGTTGATCATTATTCTGGCTGCACTTTTTACTCTCCGTTTCAGCCAAACATTATTGCCTCGTTTTACTCAAACCAATTCCATTCCCATCCGGATGAGAAGCTTATTTCTCATGCCCTTAAAATTCAACTCCAATTTTGTGATCCTCTAATCGTTCATACCCAGAAAAAGAAAGCCTCAGCCAGAGGTTTATTTGTCATTTCTGAAATGGAATGAACGAAAGCGAGGAAATCAAATGAATATGAAAAGAATACTGGCATTCTTCGTGACTGTCATTTTAACGATGTCTATAATTACCTTTACGACGCCAACCATCCTGAATGGACTGAAATTGGGCCTGGATCTGAAGGGTGGATTTGAGATTTTATATGAAGCTCATCCGATTGAAGCGGGAGCCAAGATGTCGAAGGAAGCCTTGAAGCAGACCGCAAATAGTTTGGAAAAACGGGCGAATGCTTTCGGGGTTGCTGAACCTGATGTAACCATCGAAGGCGAAAATCGTATCCGGGTGAAAATTGCTGGTGTCTCCGACGAGAAAACGGTTCGAGACATTATGAAAAAGCCTGCTGAGTTAAGTTTGAGAGGGCCAGACGGGACAATCGAGCTGCAAGGGGCCGACTTCGTAGAGGGAGCCTCTCAGGTAGGAGTCGATGAGTTAAACCGGCCAATCATTCAGATCGAGGTGAAAGACAAGGAAAAACTGAAACAGGTGACACAGAAGCTGATAGAGAAACCCTTGGCCATTTATCTGGATGATCAGTTGTTGTCCGCTCCTACGGTGAAGTCTATTCTGGTTGACGGAAAAGCAACGATTTCAGGGGATTATACACAGACAGAAGCTCAGGAACTCTCAGATGTGATCAATCTCGGCGCTCTTCCGTTAAAGCTGACAGAGAAGTATACTCAGTCAGTTGGCGCCTCGTTGGGACAACAGTCTCTGGAGCAGACGATCTTTGCAGGATTGCTTGCCTCTATTTTCATTCTGTTGTTCATGATTGTGATTTATCGAGTGCCTGGATTTATTGCCAGTGTGACCTTGATTGCCTATACATGGGGATTGTTGCTTTTGTTTTACTGGATGAAGGCAACAATTACCTTGCCTGGGATCGCCGCATTTATCCTGGGGATCGGGATGGCGGTTGATGCCAATATCATCACATACGAACGGATAAAAGAGGAAGTAAGAAGCGGCAAAACACTTCTGTCCGCCTTGCGTATCGGCTCCAAGCATTCCTTGCGTACGATTCTGGATGCCAATCTGACCACCATCCTTGCAGGATTCGTGCTTTACTATATTGGGACAGGAGCCATTCAGGGGTTTGCGCTTACCTTGATTCTCAGCATTATTCTCAGCATGGTTACCAACGTATTCATGTCCAGGCTGTTGCTTCAGTTGTTAATCAAAAGTAAGCTGGTGCAGAAGCCGCAACATGTGGGCGTAAAGCCGGAAGAGATTACTGGTCATGATTTCAGCGAAGGAAATCAATTGCTAACTGAGTATAAAGGATTTGATTATGTAGGAAAAAATAAGATTTTCTTTACCTTTTCAACAGTGGTTACCATTGCTGGTGTCATTTCCATGCTGCTGTTCAATTTGAACTACGGGGTAGATTTCAAGGCAGGAACAAATCTAGATCTATCCATGGGTAAGCAAGTAGCGAGTGCAGAGATCGAAAGCGTGATTGCGAAATCCGGGTTACATCCGGCTTCCGTTACGGTAGGGGGAGAAAATAATGATCGGGTATCCATTCGATTTGAGGAAGTATTGAACGCCGACCGACATGAAGCAGACCAGCTAATCAAAGCATTGAAAGCGGAATACGGTGATCAGGTTTCGGGGGAAGAGAACACAGTTGATCCTGCCATCGCTCAGGAGTTGGGTCTTAAAGCAATTTACGCTGTGGCTATCGCCAGTATAGGGATCATTATTCTGGTGAGCATTCGTTTTGAGTGGAGGTTCGCCCTTGCTGCCATCATCGCTCTCTTGCATGATGTCTTTATGGTGGTAAGCATCTTTTCGATCGGCAGGCTTGAAGTCAATCTTCCGTTTGTTGCGGCAGTGCTTACGATTATCGGTTACTCCATTAATGACACGATCGTTATTTTTGATCGAATCAGGGAGAATGTCAGATATCACAAGCCAAAAACTTACAAGCAGCTCGCCAATCTGGTTAACAACAGCATTGCTCAAACATTAACGAGGTCGATTAATACGGGTTTAACGGTTCTCGTTTCATCACTGATCTTGTATGTGTTAGGCAGTGATTCCATACAAATGTTTTCCCTTGCCATGACACTAGGCTTGGTGTTCGGGATGTATTCGTCCATTTTTATAGCGAGTCAGATTTGGTTAATTATGAAGAAAAATAGTTTGAAATAATAAGGGGAGGGTGTCCGTTCAAGTAGTCTGGTCTACTTGGGGACACCCTCTGACACTCTCAAGAGAGCTTTTTTCAACTTGATTATCCCTTCTTGAATCTGATGTGTTTCTGTCCGACCGTAGGTTAACCGAATAAAGCCAGATTGTAAACTAAGCAAGCTTCCCGGGACAAACAGTACTCCTTCATGAAGAGCTTCTTCCATCAGTTGAAATTCATTTACCTTGGTTAAAAGCTTGCACCACAGATGGATTCCGCCTTTCGGTACCTCGAACGTTACATGTTCGGATAAATGCTCTTGAAGTGCGGATACCAGCGTATCCCGCTTCTCAAGGAGCTTTGCCTTTACCTGTTGCAGATGAGGTTCAAAAGATTCGGCGGTAAGAAATTCTGCTGCAATCCATTGAGGGATGACACTATGACCGTAATCAATTTGTTGTTTCACATCTGCAAGCCGTTGAATAACAGGATCTGGCCCAATAATCCAACCGATGCGCAGGCCAGAGGATAAAATTTTGGAAAGTGAACTGACATAGAGCACAGTTCCACCTGTATCCAGTGATTTTAACGTTGACGTATCTGTGTGTTTTGTGAGCGAGAGAAGGCTATAGGGATCATCTTCTACTACTGGGATGCCCAGCTCTTGGGTTATTTCCAAGACTCGTTTTCTTTTCTCCAAAGAGAGGATGCTTCCCGTTGGATTTTGGAAAAGCGGATTCAGAAAGACCATCTTGATTTTATGTTTCCTGTAAAGATATCGGATCTCTTCCGGATCAATCCCGTTTTTCCCTACTGGCAATCGATAGGTTTTCAAATGAGCGGAGCGAAAAATCGGGATCGAATTCGCATACGAAGGATCTTCAATGGCTACTGCATCACCAGGCTGCAACAAACATTGAATAATGATATGAATCGCTTGTTTTACGCCAGAGGTGATCAAGATCGATTGGCTTGTACAGTCAATATTTTTAAATGTCTTCAAATGGGTGGCAAGTGATCGCCGCAACTCCAGATTGCCCTGAGGATGTTCATATCGGAGTGGTTGTTGAAAGTGATGGGTGGTGAGGATCTTTTGGACAATATCATACGGTGTTAAATCATCGGCTAATTCACAACAAGCAAAATTGATTAAATTCTCTTGATGGACTTCTTCATGAATTCGGCGATGAAGAGGCAGATTGGGAGAATAGGAACCTCGTTCCACATACAGATCCCAATTGGGAAATTGCCTGCTGGACAGACCACATACATTTTTTCCCACTTTGGTTCCGCTTCCCTTTTCTCTCTCAACAATACCGCAAGAAAACAATACATCGTAGGAGGAAACGACCGTACCTCTGTTTACACCCAGTTGTTTAGCGAGCGCTCGCTCGGATGGCAGAAAACTACCTGGCAGGTACTCGCCATAGGCAATCCTTTTTTGGATATAGTCAGCGATTTGTTGGTACAAAGGGATACTGCTTTCTTTATCTGGTTTCCACTCCATTTTTCTCACCATATTTTCCCTCTATGTTTTTAATTATAATAGTTTACACGAATATAGTGAGATGTACATAGCCACATTGAGTCATTTTTACTCATTCATTTTCCGTTCCATATGGACATCTATAATGAAGAAAAGCGCCAGATCAAGATCTGACGCTCTTTTGCAATGCTATTTTGATTTTTTCAATTCCTTCTTGAATCTGATGGGTCTCTACCCGTCCAAAGGTAAATCGGATATAGCCAGATTGTGAACCAAGCAAACTGCCAGGAACAAAGATGACGCCCTGTCGTAGGCATTCTTCCAGCAGACGAAACTCATTCATTGGGTTTACCAGTTTGCACCAAAGATGGATTCCGCCTTCAGGTACCTGAAAAGTCAAATACTCTGACAAATCCTTTTGCAGAGAAGAAACGAGTAATTCCCTTTTTTCAGCAAGACGCTCTTTCAGCTGATGCAGATGCGACTCGAAAGTGTTGGATTTGAGGAATTCTGCTGCAATCCATTGTGGGAAAATACTATGCCCAAAATCGATTTGCTGCTTGGCATCAGCGAGCCTCTGAATCACTTTGTCCGGTCCAATAATCCAGCCGATGCGAAGGCCAGAAGAGACTAACTTGGACAATGAGCTTACATAGAGCACGGTTCCTCGATGGTCCATTGATTTTAGCGTGGAAGTATCGGTTTGCTCTGACAGAGAGATCAGGCTGTAGGGATCATCTTCTACAACGGGAATTCCCAGTTCTTCCGAAATAGCGAGGACTCTTTTTCGTTTTTCTACCGATAAGACGGTTCCTGTAGGGTTCTGGAAAATCGGATTCAGGAAGATCATCTTGATGCGGTGCTTGCGATGCAGGTAAATGATATCTTCCGGATCAATCCCGTGCTTTCCAACCGCTAAGCCATATGCCTTCACACGTGCCGAGCGAAAAATCGGTAAAGAATGTGCGTAAGAAGGATCTTCGAACGCAACGGCATCACCGGGATTAAGCAAACATTGAACGATCAGATGAAGGGCTTGTTGGGCTCCTGAGGTTACGAGGACAGACTGACTTGTACATTCAATGTTCTTGTACTTGTAGAGATGCTCTACTAATGACTCCCGAAGTTCTACGTTTCCTTGGGGATGTTCATAACCGAGCGATTGCTTGAACTTGTGTCTGATCAATATTTCCTGAAAGACATCATACGGCATCAGATCGTTCGCAAGCTCTCCACTGGCAAAGTTGATCAGATCCCGTTCGTGAACTTCTTCGTGTATATGTCGATACAGTGGAAGATTCGGTAGAAAAGACCCTCGTTCCACATACAGATCCCAATTGGGAATCCGCGTCCTCGTCAGCCCCCATACGTCTCTGCCTACTTTCGTGCCGCTCCCCTTTACTCTTTCAACAATGCCATTGGAATACAGCACATCGTAGGCGGCAACTACCGTTCCTCTATTAATTTCCAGATTTTTTGCCAACGCTCGTTCGGAAGGCAAAAAACTACCTGGGAGGTATTCTCCATAGGCAATTCTTTTTTGGATATAGTCTGCAATTTGCTGGTATAAGGGGATATCGCTTTGTTTGTCAGGTTTCCATTCCATTTGGACTCACCGCAGCTATCAGATTTAGACGATACTCTCGTTTGCACCTCCATTTAAGAGGGAATATATACTCGTTGTCAAGAGGCCACGTGAATGATTGATCCAATTCTCGTATGATTTTGTGCAAAAAGACCAATTTTTTAAATGGAATATCCCCACTCAGAGAATAAACTAGTCCACTTTATGAACTAACACAAGATCCACTTTTTAAATTTTTTAGTTCCGTAACAGCTTTCATAATAATATGTGAACACAGGATCAAGTGTGATCAATGTCACGGTTCACCCCTACCCCTAGGCGTAATCTTTTAACTGCTAAAAGCAATAGAGACAGAGGGGGGAGGTGTCCACATGGGTAAAAATCTAGCAATCTTTTTTTTATGTTTCGTTATTGCATTCGGAGGCGGGTACCTGATATTCGGAGGAGGCTCCAAAGAGGAAGCTTCGTCTAATCCAAGCCAACAAACTGCGCCAAAACAGGAAACGAAAACAGAAGCACCTGCGGCTACTGAAGCTGCTACGGCTACTACTGCGAGCGTTCCTGCTGAGGGTGAAGTCTTTTCAAAACTGGGGTGTATCACATGCCACTCTGTGAAGAATCTCGGAGTTAGCGGTGGTGCCACTGGGCCTGATCTATCAAAAGCTTTCACCGAGGTTGAAGGCAAGCATGGTGTGAAGATCGAGGAATTCCTGAAGAAGCCGACTTCAGCCGTGATGTCCGGAGTCATCGGTGGTAAGCCGTTGACAGACGAGGAGAGAAAGGCTGTATTAGATGCGCTGAAAGCAGCATCTGAAAAGAAATAAGAGGGAGTGTACCACTTTATGAAAAAAGTGATTCCTGTCGTATCGGGACTGGTTGCAGGTTTTGCTGCAGCGGCTGTTTTCTTTGCCGGATCTACGGATATTGGCCCAAAAACGGTAGCAACTGATGCAAGCAATAAAAGCGATGCAGAGAAAGTTTATGTTCCATTTGGCAAGTATGATGAGTACTATTTGTTTGCTTCTGGTGGACACTCTGGGCACTTGTTTGTCTATGGCGTTCCATCCATGAGAAAGATCCGTACGGTTCCGGTGTTCTCTCTGGATTCGGCTACTGGTTATGGATATGAGAAAGAAACCAAGAAAATGTTGGGCGGCTACACGTGGGGGGACTTCCACCATCCGGCATTCTCCGAAACCAAAGGGGAGTACGATGGAAAATGGATGTTTGCTACCGACGTAGCGAACAACCGTGCGGCGGTTATGGATCTCAAAACCTTCCATACAGTTGACATGATTCAGGCGCCAAACGTTGCGGGTCCTCACTGCGCAGCTTTCGTAACGGAAAACACGGAGTACCTGTTCATGCCAACCCGTTTCGCAGTACCACTTGAGCGTAAATATGCACCACTCGATGATTACAGCAAAGAGTACAGAGGAACTTTGTCTGCAGTGAAATTTGATGAGGCGAGCAAAAAGCTCTCCATTCCTTGGCAAGTTGCTCTGCCACCATGGAACTATGACCTTTCCGACGCTGGTAAAGGGCCTTCCCATGAGTGGGCGGTTATGACAACCTACAATACAGAAGAAGCAACAACCAACCTGGAAATCAACGCTTCCCAAAAAGACCGTGACTACATTATCCTCTGGAATTGGAAAGAGCTAGAAAAGATGGTTGCCGCTGGTCAGTTTGAAGTTGTTGACGGAGCAAAAGTGATCTTCCCTGAGAAGCACAAGGGCGGAATCTATCTGGTTCCAGTTGCCAAGTCTCCACACGGGGTTGACGTAACTCCAGACGGTAAGAACTTTATTGCTTCTGGTAAATTGGCTCCTGCTATGACCGTTTTCTCTTTTGAAAAAGCATTTGATGCTATCAAAAACAAGAAGTTTTCTGGTGAAGAAAAAGGTATTCCAGTCCTTGATTACAATTCCGTTATGGAACGTGAAGTAAACCCACCGAATGCTCTTGGACCACTTCATACCCAGTTTGACGACAAAGGTTTAGCTTATACTACTATGTTCATCTCCTCCGAGATTGTTAAGTGGAATGTACAAACCGGAGAAACGCTTGACCGTGTTGCAATTCAATACTCCCCAGGACACAGTGCTGCAGCAGAAGGCGACAGTGTGAGTCCGGATGGAAAATACCTGGTTGCTCTGAACAAAATCGCGAAGGATAGCTATCTTTCCGTTGGTCCTTCTCACCCTGAGTCCATGCAATTAGTCGATATTTCTGGAGACAAGATGAGAGTTATTCAATCAGCACCAGTTGATCCAGAGCCGCACTATGCTCAAATGATCAAAGCTGACAAAATCAAAACAATTGAAATTTATGAAAAAGATGAGAAACGAGAAAACTCCGTTTGGAAGGCTGAAGATGCTCGCATTGAACGTAAAGGTAATGAAGTACACGTTTACGGTATCGCGATGCGTTCGAAGTTCGTCCTCGATGCGAAAGCAAAACGTCAGGATGTCATTGAAGTCAATCAGGGAGACAAGGTATTCATCCACCTTACAAATATCGACCTGGATGAGGACATTACACACGGCTTCGGTATCAACAACTTGAACCTGAACTACGAAATTCAACCAGGTGAAACCAGAACATTGGAGTTCACTGCAGATAAAGCGGGTACGTTCCCGATCTATTGTACGAACTTCTGCTCTGCGCTTCACCAGGAAATGACAGGTTACTTACTTGTAAAGCCAAAAAACTAGTTTACTAGGACGTGGAAAAGGATCGGGTGTCCGTGTGATGCCCCTTCCTTTCCCCATTTAAGAATAGGAGATGAGTAGAGTGGCACGAAAACTTTCAGTGACTTCGGCTTTGATGATCGGCGTTGCTTCTATACTGATTGCGGTGTCCATCTTTTTCCCTTGGTGGCAAATGAAATTCTTTGCACCGCAATATCCAGAAGGACTAGATATTATCGTTTATCCCTATAAATTGGATGGAAAATACGACATCGTGAACGGACTCAATCATTATGTGGGCATGAAGCCATTCAGTGAAGAAACATTTCCAGAGCTTCAGTTTTTGCCTTGGGTGATTGGTGGGATGGCAGTCATTACCCTGATTGTTGCCGTAATGCGAAAAAAATCGTTACTGATGGGCTTGCTTGGTCTCTTCACAGTTGGCGGTATTCTTGGGCTTTATGACATCAATCGCTGGCTGAAAGCGTTCGGTACGAATCTGGACCCGAAAGCTCCAATCAAAATTGATCCGTTTATTCCACCAATGATTGGAGAAAACACCATCGCCAACTTTGTGACACACAGCTACTTTACCTATGGTTCCTTTATGATCGGAGCGGCTTTCCTCCTACTGGTTATTCCGCTTTGGAGGGAACGGAAGCAATGAGAAAAATAGCAGCTTTGTGGGCAGGAGTACTTCTTTGGACTGTCAGCTTGTCAATCTCTCATGCAGAGGAATCTCTGCAAGAGAAGATTGACGGGGCGCCAGCAAATGCAACTATTACTCTCGAAAATCAAACCTATGAAGGCAATCTCATCATCAGAAAACCGATTACGATCAAAGGAAAGGGCAACACGATTATTCGGGGAGACCGAACCGGCAATGTGATCGAGATCGAGTCGCCTAATGTACATCTCGATCAGTTGAAAGTGGAGCATGGGAGCAAAAGCATGAACTCGGGAGAAGAATATGCGGGAGTTAAGGTCAATTCTTCCAATAATCTCATCGAAAATATCGAAATTACGGATTCCTATCATGGCTTGTTCCTGAAAAATGCTCATAACAACCTGGTTCGCAATGTGAAGGTAAAAGGCGAGGTCGGAAGAGAAGGCGGGCTGGACATTGCCCATCAAGGCAACGGAATCCAGCTCGTCCATTCCAATGAGAATAAAGTAGAAAATTGCAACGTGGATGGGGCAAGGGACGGAATCTATGTATTCTATTCTGACAAGAATGAATTGACAGGTAATCGGGTGCAGAATACAAGGTACGGCGTTCACTACATGTATGCCCATTATAACAGCTTCCGCAACAATCACTTCACCCAGAATGAAGGCGGAGCAGCCATTATGATTGCCCGGGGAACCAAACTGGAAGGAAACGAGTTTTCCTTTCATAACAGTTCCCAATCATTTGGTGTGCTGCTCCAGTCTGCTCAAGAAACTGTGATGACAGACAATAAGTTTTATCGAAATTTACGCGGCCTATACATTGATGATGCCAACAACGGTTTCATCAAGGGCAATCAATTTTCGAACAATCAGGTTGGTGTAGAAATCTGGTCAAGTGCGAATGAGCAGGTGTTTACGGAAAATCAATTCTTTCATAACACCGTTCCCGTTATCCGCTTGGGGATGGGGAAAAGCAATCAGTGGAGCAAGGATGACAAGGGGAATTTCTGGGGAGCTGATTTTCCACTGGTCGATCTGGATCAAAATGGAGTGGGAGATAATCCGGTTCAGTACTCCTCGTCCTTGTATAAGCTTGTCAGCGAGAATGAGTTGATTTACCTGTTCATCAACAGTCCGGCACTTGGGATTTACGAAAAAATGAATGAGCTTTTACAAAACCAGGAAGTCATGTTTGAAGATCCGTATCCGTTGATTCGTGAAAATAAAGGCACAAACGCAGGGAGTAGCTGGATCATCTTTCTCCTGCTTCTGCTGCTAGCATCTAGTTATTACAGATGGGGGAGGAAAAAAGCATGATGTATATATGGAAAGAATGGAAGGAGCAGTCGAGAGGAAAAGGCATTTGGCTCTCGCTTAGTGTTGTCGTCTTGCTTTCGCTGTTTTTGCTGCTGCAGTCACGTTCCTTCCCGTCAGAGTTAGGTTACCAGGTTTTTCTATTTTCCCTGTATCAAATGTGTGTCTATTTGCTACCGTTGCTTAGCCTGTTTCTCGCCTCCTTCGCCATCATGCAGGAAAAGGAACAGAAGACACTCTTGATCCTGTTAACCAAAAAAGAATCATACCGACAGTTTTTCTTGAAAAAAAGCATCGCCGTCCAATTTGTGTCCCTGTCGATCTTCATCGGCTGGTTCTTCTTTTTTTCACTGCCATCAAGGTTGTTTTTGCCATTCGATTTGCAATCCCTAATGGGCTTCCTGCTGACTGTTTCCATCCTGCTAATTATCTTCAACCAGATTGGAATGTTGCTAGGCAGTATTTGCAGTACGAGAATGCAATTGGTCGGCGCCAATATTTTCACTTGGTTTTTACTCGTATTCTTGATCGATCTCGTGTTTTTGTACGCCTTGCCGTCTGTGAACAAAGACAATATATTCATGTTCTCCATCCTGTATTTTCTTGATCCACTGCACACGTTATCGTTCTATTTGGAAACGACGCTAGGATTGTTCTCTCTCAATCATCTGTCCCGGCTGATGGAAAAGATGGTATGGATGCCGCCTGCTTCCTTTCTGGTGATTGACTTTGTGCTTTTGGTTCTTGTCACATTCGAACTGGCAATACGCTTCCGCAGCAAGGGGGATAAAGTATGATGATCGAAATCAAAGGGTTATCTCAATCCTATCAAAATAAAAAAGTGTTGGAGAACGTCAATCTCACAATTTCCGAGAATGAGACTTGTGCACTTGTGGGGCGCAATGGAGCGGGTAAATCAACCTTTATTCATTCGATGCTTGGTCTGTTGCCGGTGAAAGAAGGGTCAATCCAAATCTGCGGAATCGATCATAAGCAAGAAGCGTGGAAGAAAGAAATTGCCTATTTACCGGAGAAGTTCACCTTGTATCCGCAGTTGACAGGTGACGAGAATATCCGTTTCTTTGCATCGCTAGAGCAAGCCCAAGTTGACGAAGCGAAGCTGGAGGATTGCCTTCGCAAGGTCCATTTGTGGGACGACCGGAATGAACGGATCAAGGGCTACTCCAAGGGTATGCTGCAACGACTGGGGCTGGGGATCATGCTTTATTATGATAGCAAAATCATGATTCTGGACGAACCAACCAGCGGTCTCGATCCAATCGGACGCAAAGAAATTCTAAGTATTTTGAAGTCGCTGGAGAAGAAAACAATTCTCTTCTCTTCTCATCACATGGATGAGATACGGCAAGTCTGCTCCCATGTTGCTTATTTGGAAGACGGTACAATGACCAAATACAGCATGGAGGAATTCAACCAAAAGTATCAATTCGTGGAGGAATAAGAATATGTTTCGAAAGCTGATGACGATCTTTATTCTCTGCAGCCTGATTGTTCTGGGCGGGTGTGGCAGTACGGCAAAATGGCAGGCAAATCTTACGTTGCAAGGTGACTATAAAGAAGGAGAACCACTTCCCATACGTTTGGAAGTAAAAGCAAACGAACAGCCTGTCACGGGTCTAACCATTCAAGGTTCTCTGGAAATGAAGCGAATGAATCATGGCACGGTTGACGCAACTTTTACAGAAAAAGGAAACGGTGTGTATGAATGTACTGCAGAAATCCCGATGCATGGTGATTGGACAGCCAACCTGAAATTGAGTGATGGCAAGGTAGTTGAGGAACACAGCATCGACTTCACGGTAAATGCAGGCAAGACGAGTGAGGCCAAACCTTCCCAGGAAAAAGTCGTAGCAACCATCAGTGGTGAGAACATCACAAAAGACGATATTGCATTCTATGAGCTGATCAATCTGATGCAAATTGCCATGTATAAAGAAGATGACAAGAGCAGGCTGCAAGGTGAAGAGCTGCAAAAAAGCCTGACCTACTGGGCCGACCGTGAGAAAGAGGCAAAAAATTCGACGACTTTGTTAACCCAGGCGATTCGCCTTCGTGCGATGGCACTTTTAGCTAAAGAAAAGGGGCATTCGTGGAAGCAGGAGGAAGTCAACCGGGAGATCGAGCAAGCCAAATTATCCTATCAAAAATATCCGGTTGCCATGCAAATGATAGAGAAGTATGGAGAGGATCAATTCTGGAAACGACAACAGTCGCAGTATGAGAGTATTGTTCTGATGAAAAAAGTACAGCGAGATATGATCGACAATGTGAAAAAGGCGAATCCGAAAGCAGAAGCCAAAGAGGTCAACATGCTGGCTGCCAAAAAATATGAAGAGCTCTTGGTATCTCAAGTTGATAGTTTATCGATTCAACTATTCAATTAGCTGATGGGATGAAAGGAGAAAGACCATGATTGAGAGTAAAATACTGCAATTGCTAAAAAAGCATAACTTGAGACACACGGAGAAGCGTGAGAGATTGATCAAGATTTTCAAAGAGAGTGAAAAAGAGTTTGAACTGATTGAGGTCATTCAGGAAATGCGTAGACAATTTCCGAATGTGAGACAGCAAACTGTTGTCAGTAACCTGGATGCATTGGTAAAGGCGGGACTTTTAGTGAAAACCCAATATTATAGTGAAGTTACCTTTTGCTTTTCTGAAAAAATGATATCGTAACGTGGCGGGTCTCCAATTCAATGTTTGGGGACTTTTTTGTTTTCTGAATTGGACTATCAAAATGTCTTTGAATTGGATGATTTCATTTCTCTCGGCATTTGTATTAATGGAAGGGAGAGGTGACTAGCAGATGAAATACAGAACATTACAAGGTACTCTATTGCAGGTTTCCGAAATCGGATTTGGTGTATGGACCGTTGCTACCAAGTGGTGGGGAGTTACAGATACTAGCCTGGGTAAACGGTTATTACGTTCGGCGTATGAGGATTACGGCATTACTTTCTTCGATACCGCCGATGTGTATGGGGATGGATTAGGCGAAACGATTCTGGCCGAAACGCTTAGAGACGTTCGAGAGAAAATCGTGATTGCCACCAAATTTGGCTACGATATTTACAACTTGCCGGGCGAACGCAAAGGGCACGCTGAGTTGCCGCAAAATTGGACAAAGGAACACATTATCCTTGCTTGTGAGCAAAGCTTGCGTAGACTGCGAACAGACTATATCGATTACTACCAGTTGCATAATCCACGTATGGACGCTATTTATGATGATGTTGTCTATGAGGCGCTTGAAACCCTCAAAAAACAAGGGAAAATTAGAGAATTCGGTGCGGCGTTGGGGCCAGATTTGGGATGGAAAAATGAGTCGTTAGCTGCTCTCACAATGGGATATTCTGGGGTGCAGATTGTCAATAATATTTTGGAACAAGATCCGGCTCGAAGCATTTTTCCTGTAGCGGATCAAGAAATTCGGGGAGTGATTGTTCGGATTCCTCATGCTTCCGGTTTGTTAGATGGCACCTATCATCCAGACAATCCTTTTAGCAGGAATGATCATCGTGCACACCGTCCAGCCGATTGGATGAAAGCGGGATTCGAGGTAGTAGAGGAAATGAGAAAAAAAGGGCTGTTTGACAAGCAAAATCGAACCATCGGACAGTTAGCGATCCAGTTTTCACTCTACCAGCCTTCTGTTGCAAGCGTATTGCCTAACTTCACAACAGAGGAAAATCTCAAGGAATTCGCAAATGCTTCTGAGGTCGCCCCTCTTACCAAAGAGGAATTTGATCTGATTGAATGGCTTTGGATCAATGGCTACAGTGAACGGTTGAGTCAACCCCTGTCTGATTCTACAAGTAAACCTGCGCCAGTCCTGCATAGTTAACGGATGGACATGAAAAATGGAGCCATTTTCACGTTTCAGCTATTCTGTTTATGGCTGCTCAATCAACTGGGGTATTGGGTTGTCTCTGTTTTGCATCTTCCTGTGCCAGGCAATGTTATGGGAATGCTTATCCTTTTTATTTTGCTAATTACCGGAATTGTTCGTTTGGAATGGATCAAACAGGCTTCTGCCTTCCTGATTAAACATTTGGCGTTTTTCTTTATTCCGATTGCTGTCGGTCTGATGGATTATGGGGATTTGTTTGTGGAGCATGGCTTATCCATTGTCCTTGCCCTGTTTGTCAGTGCAGGAGTCGGGTTTTGGGCAACGGGGTATACGGCACAATCCTTGAGTAAAAAGAGGGAGGTGCAGCTACAACATGAACGCATCGGTAACTATCGGTAGTATTGCGATCACGGTGATTGCTTACTGTTCGAGCAGGGTGGTCAATCGACGGTACCCCTCTCCTTTCACCACTCCGGTATTTTTGAGTACGGCGATCATTATCGTGATCCTGATCAGTAGCGGAATAACGACAACTGATTACAGTCTGGCAAAGGAGATTATGACATTTCTTCTGGGGCCTGCTACGGTTGCATTGGCCGTGCCGTTGTATAACAATCGGCGAATCCTGCTGCAAAATCTCATTCCCGCAGGTATCGGATTAGTGATTGGTTCACTCTCTACCTTGTTTGTCGCAATAGCGATACTGAAGTATTTTCAGGTATCGTCTGTGCTTGTCGCTTCGATGAGCGTAAAAACCGTAACGGTCCCTATTGCCATTGAGATCACCAAAATTATTGGGGGAGACCCGGCGTTAACGGCTGTCTTTGTCGTGGCAACTGGATTTATCGGTTCGATGCTGGGGCCTTGGTTTTTGGATGTAACAGGTGTAAAGCATCCGATTGCAAGAGGATTGTCTCTCGGCACAATTTCGCACGGACAGGGTACGGCGCAAGCAGCGATGGAGGGGGAATTACAGGGAGCGATTGCAGGAGTTGCTATGGGCATGAGTGCGATCTTCACATCGGCTCTGATTCCTCTTGTGTATACCTATATTGTGTAAAGAAAGCCTTACCCATTAAGAAAAGATTTCGTCGATTGTAGCGTCCTTGGAAGTGATACCTAGCTCTTTCACGGAGAAAGGAAAAAGAGTCGGCACCCAACCCCGTTAGGGGTGCGAAGCGTTTGTCGACTCCCTTTCGGAGTGAAAGAGCGGACAGTAATCGCATCACTGCGAACTTCCACAGAGCAAAAAGCGACGAAATCTTTTCTTGTCTTCACAGAATTGACAATTTTTCCGGCCAGAATTAGCTAGGTTGAGCCATATAACCCAAAATCTCTCACAATTATACTTATAGATGGTAATTAATTCATATCATTTATATTCACAGTAAAAGGAGAGATTTGTTATGTTCGCACGCTTTCCAAAAAATTGGGCAATGGGAATTGTAAGCGGGGTTGTTGGAATCAGTTTATTGGGGGGAAGTGCTTTCGTTGTGCAAGCGCATACAACTACCCATCCGAAGCCAGTTACGACACCGGCTACTACACAACCTGCTGCGAAACCGCCAGTTACAAAACCAGTTATTAGTCCTGAAACAGCACAATTATTTCCTGCTGAACCAGCACATGAGGAACAATGTGGATTTTGCAAAATGAAAGTCTACTCGCAAACAGAGGATCTTGGACAATTTACCGCACAGGTAGTTACACATGATGGGAAACACATCTTCCTGGATGATATCGGCTGCATGATGAATTTCAAGCGTGATCAGAAAGAGCAAAACAAGCCAGTAAAAGCAATCTGGGTTCGTGATTACTACACTAAGGAATGGATTTTGGCATCCAAGGCTGTTCTTGTATCCGCTGCGATTGATACACCGATGAGATACGGATATGTAATGTTTAAAGACGAAGCGTCTGCAACGAAATTTATCAATGAGAATAAAGCAAAGAATGCAGCGAAGACGACATGGCAAGTGATCGAGGCAGATTCTAAAGCACGTGCAGAAAAACGCAAGGCGAAAATGAATCAAGGTAACACGACGAATCAAGGTAATACGACACATCAGGATGCGAATCATACTACAACAACTAACCATCATTAGAAACAATTCGTAGAGAAAACAGCGACAATGACTTCTTTCTTATTGCACTCTGGCTGGGGTATGAATCGAGATATTTGAGAAAGTTAAGTAAGAGACTGCTTTGATGAGAAGCAGTCTCTTGTGTGTTCCATCAAAGTTACCGACGAAAGAATGGGGATTCAAGGAACCTGCGAAAATCACGGAAATCTCGGAAATCACGAAAATCGCGGAAGAATGGAGATTGACGGAAATCACGGAAGAACGGAGATTGACGAAAATCCCGGAAATCCCGGAAATCCCGGAAATCACGCATTCCACCTCGGAATGGTGGTGGATCGTCTGCCATACCACCTGGATGTATACTATCAGACCTTCTTCTAGATCGGCCTTGATACGAAGGTGTACCGTAATACGACATACAACTCGAAGATGATTCGCTAGAATACATAGAATTTGAAGAATCGTGCTTACAATTGCAGCCTTTGTTTTCCAATAGCTTTTCCTCCCCTTTACGTCGATTCAGCTTATGTTTATGCATTGTTAAGATGAGCGGTTTGGACCATTTGGCATGATGAAAGAAACCAAATATAGGAGCATATGACTCAAAAAATAATAGGCTAATCGAGACAAAAATCTCGACTAGCCTTTTGGTCGGAGCTAGCTGCAACAAACTTTTCTGACAGCTTCTTTCACACGATCCTGATGAAATGGCTTGATGATAAAATCTTTGGCACCTGAATGAATCGCACGAAGGATCATCTCTTGATGCCCTACAGCAGAACACATAATGATTTTGGCTTCAGGGTCATAATCTTTAATTTTCGAAAGAGCTTCAAGTCCGTTCATATTGGGCATCGTAATATCCATTGTGACCAGATCCGGTTTCATTTCTTTATATAATTGGATCGCCTCGTATCCATCGGTTGCTTCTCCAACTACCTCATGACCTATTTTCAGCAGGATATCTTTTAATAGTGATCGTAAAAAAGGTGCATCGTCGGTTACAATTATCCGTGCCATAATTAACAGTTCCTTTCATAGGACTATACTCCTGCTATATTAGATATATCGGTAAAAGTGTGTGTTGTTTTTAGTTATTTTTACCTATTTTTTATTTTTGAGAGTAAAGGTACCTGGAAATAACATATTGACTTGAAATGTTGTTGTAACTATAATGGTTACAACTGAGAGGGTAAAAAACAAAAATTCGTAGTTTACAAGGAGCGTTCAATATGACTTTGAAAATAAAAGTGTATTCTGATTATGTTTGTCCTTTCTGCTTTCTGGGGAAAGCCCCGTTTGAAGAAGCAATCAAAGGAAAAGATGTCGAAGTGGAATGGATGCCATTTGAGTTGAGACCAAGCCCTACTCCCCAGATTGACCCGTGGAATGACCCGCAAAAACTGCACGGCTGGGAAACTTTTATTAAGCCAACGGCAGCAAAATGGGGTGTCGATATGAAGCTGCCCCATGTTTCTCCGCATCCTTATACTCATTTGGCGCATGAAGGGTATCAGCATGCCAAGGAACAGGGAAAAGGCAAGGAGTACAATCATCGAGTGTTTACGGCGTTTTTCCAAGAGGAACAAAATATTGGAGAAATTGATGTTTTGTGCAATTTAGCAGGTGAATTGGGACTGAATGAAGCTGAATTTCGAGAGTCGTTAGTATCGAGAAAGTATAGAGTAATCCATCAAAATGAAGTTAGGCATGCTTATGAAGAAGCGCAGATCACCGCAGTTCCGACCTTTGTAATCGGTGACGAAAGAATTGCTGGGGCGGCAAGCAAGGAAGCGTTTGAGAGAGCGATTGAGCAGGAACTAAACAAACTAAAGCGTTCATGACCAACCCTGTATCCGCAAGTGGTTAGGGGAGAAGATCGTCGAGGTACCTTCGGCGGTCTTTTTTATATAATCGAAAAGTTAAAGTGCATAGCGCTTTAACTTCTCCATTTGCGTAAGCCCACAAAGAAAAGATTTCGTCCATTGCCCCCTCTCATCGGGGGGTCGAAACAAAGTCTCCTTGGAAGTGATACCTAGCGACGTTTCAGCCCCCCGATGAGAGGGGGAGGAACGGAGAAAGGAACAAGAATCGACATCCAACCCCTTTAGGGGCGCGAAGCGTTTGGCGATTCCCTTTCGTAGAGAAAGAGCGGACTGTATGATCTTCTTTGCGAACTTCCACAGAGCGTAAAGGGACGAAGTCTTTTCTTACTTTTTTTAAT
>NZ_JBNCMT010000054.1:0-25430 GCF_049846925.1 Brevibacillus nigriterrae | reverse complement strand
CTAGTATCCCAGCCATTTTATTTAGAGCCATTAGCTCAGTTGGTAGAGCATCTGACTTTTAATCAGAGGGTCGAAGGTTCGAGTCCTTCATGGCTCACCACCAAAAAATCCCCACAAAGTGAAGCAAATGCTTCGCAGATAAATCCGAGTACTTTGCGGGGGCCCCAGCAACAAAATATAGAATCAACCATGCGGGTGTGGCGGAATTGGCAGACGCACCAGACTTAGGATCTGGCGGGCGACCGTGGGGGTTCAAGTCCCTCCACCCGCACCATTCATTAACCCTAGGATTTTCAGGGTTTTTTGTTTTTTATGTGAACAAATCTTGAAATTTTACTATAATAACGTAAGACCTTTGCTGTTTGTCGGCAAGGGTCTTACGTTTTTTTTTGAGTGGATGATTAAAACATTTTCCAAGTGGATCAGTTCTTTTCAGCCTATTACAAGTATCATTCACATTGAATTGGTAAGTCGCACAAATACGAAATGTGAAGTACTGAAAATAGAATGTTGAAAGGAGAATTACGATGGGGAAGAAAATGTCATCCATTATGAAAAAACTCCGATTCCTAAAGCCGAATGAACATTATTCTAATGGCTGGAGTGAACTATCGAAGCAGGATCGTGATTGGGAAAAGCTATACAGACGACGCTGGCAGCATGATAAAGTTGTTCGTACTACACATGGTGTTAACTGTACAGGATCTTGCAGTTGGAAAGTATTCGTGAAAGACGGAATTATTACATGGGAAACACAGCAAACCGATTACCCTAGCTGTGGCCCTGATATGCCTGAATTTGAACCAAGAGGGTGCTCGCGAGGTGCCAGCTTTTCGTGGTATGTATACAGCCCGCTTCGGGTGAAATATCCATACGTTCGTGGTGCGCTCTTGAATCTGTGGAGAGAAGAGTTGGCCAAGGCCAAAAACCCGATCGAAGCGTGGAAAAACATCGTAGAAAATAAAGAAAAGGCGAAAAAGTACAAGGAGGCTCGTGGAAAGGGTGGACTTGTACGGGGAAATTGGGAAGAGGTAGCGGATCTCATTGCTGCAGCAACTCTTTACAACATCAAAACTTATGGGCCAGATCGTATTGCAGGATTTACGGTCATTCCAGCTATGTCCATGTTAAGTTATGCCTCTGGATCCCGATTCCTTTCCTTGCTTGGCTCGCCGATGCTGAGTTTTTATGATTGGTACGCAGATTTGCCGCCTGCTTCTCCACAAGTGTGGGGTGAACAGACAGATTCTCCTGAAAGCAGTGATTGGTATAACTCTAGTTACCTGATGATGTGGGGCTCTAATGTTCCGATGACTCGCACCCCGGATGCCCATTTCATGACAGAGGTACGGTACAAGGGTACCAAAGTAGTAGCAATTTGTCCTGACTATGCGGAAAACGTAAAATTTGCAGACAATTGGTTAGCTGTAAAGCCGGGTTCAGATGGAGCGTTAGCTTCTGCCATGACCCACGTTATTTTGAAAGAGTTCTATGTAAACAACTCTACGGAGTACTTCAATAACTACACGAAGCAATTTACTGATTTGCCTTACCTCATCACACTCAAAAAGACGGGCAATCGTTATGTTGCTGACCGTTTCTTGCTAGCAAGTGATTTGGGATTGTCATTGAACAAATCAGAATGGAAACCACTCGTAATCGATGAAGAGACAGGCAAGTTGGTGGTTCCAAACGGCAGCATCGGTCATCGTTGGGACGATCAGGATAAGGGCAAATGGAATCTCAAGATGGAAGATCAGGATGGAAATACGTATAACCCGAAAATGAGCCTGTTGAATGGACATGATGAAATCCTGCCGATTGATCTTCCGTACTTCGATGACGCCTCAAGCAGTGTGCTAAGCCGTGATATTCCGGTAAAAAAAATCGAGACCGAAAATGAATCGGTGTACGTAACAACTGTATTTGATCTCATGCTTGCCAACTATGGGGTTGCTCGTCAGGGATTATCCGGATATCCAGAAAGCTATGATGAGATTCAAGCATACACCCCTGCCTGGCAGGAAAAAGAAACAGGTGTTAAAAAGGAACTGGTCATCCAAATCGCCAGAGAGTTCGCACAGAACGCAGCCGACACAAATGGCCGGTCCATGATTATCATGGGTTGTGGTATCAACCACTGGTATAACAGTGATGCCATTTATCGTTCGGTGATGAACCTGTTGATCCTAACTGGAACGCAAGGCGTCAACGGTGGAGGATGGGGACATTACGTAGGACAAGAAAAACTGCGTCCGCTTGAAGGGTGGTCCACGATTGCGTTTGCCCGTGACTGGAGCATGCCGAGATTGCAAAATGCCACTTCCTTTTTCTACTTCGCAACAGACCAGTGGAGATATGAAGACCTGCCACTAGGTGAATTGACATCACCTACTGTGGACAAGCCGAGATACCAGCATTCTGCCGATTATAACGCACTATCTGCACGTCTTGGCTGGATGCCATCGTATCCACAATTTGATCGGAACTCATTGAGCTTGTTTGACGAAGCGTATGAGAAAGGCGCACGTACAGATGAACAAGTGATTCAATACTCCGTCGATCTCCTGAAAAAAGGGGAGATGAACTTTGCAGTTGAGGACCCAGACAATCCGGTCAACTTTCCGAGACAGATGTTCGTTTGGCGATCCAATCTAATCTCGAGTTCGGGCAAAGGACATGAATACTTCTTGAAGCACTTGTTGGGAGCCTCCAATGGATTGTTATCAGAGGACGGTTCCGTAAGGCCGGATGAAGTGAAGTGGAGAGAAGAAGCAGGGATAGGTAAAGTCGATCTGTATGTCAGCCTTGATTTCCGCATGGCAGGTAACGCGCTCTACTCGGATATCGTCCTTCCGGCAGCAAGCTGGTACGAAAAACACGATCTGAACAGTACCGATATGCATCCATTTATCCATCCATTCAATCCGGCAATCAACCCGCCTTGGGAAGCAAAATCAGACTGGGATATTTTCAAGCATTTGTCCAAGCAATTCAGTGAGATGGCCAAGAAATACTATCCCGAACCTAAAAAAGATCTGGTTACTACACCATTGTTGCACGACTCGCCTGATGAAATTGCACAGCCATTCGGGCGTGTCCGAGACTGGAAAAAGGGTGAGGCAGAACCAATTCCGGGCAAAACGATGCCCCGGATGAGCATTATTGAACGAGATTATACAAAAATCTACGAGAAGTATATTGGTCTGGGTACAAACCTGGAGACAAAACCGATTGGCGCTCATGGGATTTCCTATTCTGTAGCAAATGAATATGAAGAATTGAAAAAATTGAACGGATTGGTTCAGCATTCTGGTGTTAGCAAAGGATTGCCTTCCATTGAAACGGCACGCCAAGCTTCTGAAGCAGTACTTCGACTTTCCAGTGCGTCAAACGGTAGAGTAGCTGTTCGTGCATGGGAGCAGGAAGAGAAGAAAACGGGATTGTCACTGAAAGACCTTGCAGAAGAGCGGGCTGCCGACATCTTTACTTTCGAAAGCATTACTGTTCAACCGAAAGAGGTAATTCCTACACCGGTATTTACAGGCTCTAACAAGAGTGGTCGTCGCTATTCACCGTTTACAACGAACATCGAACGGTTAGTGCCGTTCCGTACGCTGACAGGGCGCCAGCAATTCTATGTCGATCATGAAATTATGATGGAGTATGGAGAAGCACTGCCTGTCTATAAACCAACTCTTCCGAAGCATGTGTTTGGTCAGCAAGACAATATTCCGGATAAAGCAGAGAAAGAAATCACCCTCCGCTATCTGACACCGCACGGAAAATGGAACATTCACAGTATGTTCCAGGATAACCTGTTCATGTTGACCTTGTTCCGTGGCGGTCCCAATGTGTGGATCAACGACAAGGATGCAGCAGAAGTGGGCATTGCCGATAACGATTGGCTAGAAGTTTACAATCGCAATGGGGTTGTCGTCGCAAGAGCGGTCGTCAGCCATCGGATGCCACGTGGAACCATGTATATGTATCACGCACAGGATAGACACATCAACGTACCTGGCTCGACGATTACAAATGAACGTGGTGGAACACACAATAGCCCAACCAAAATACACGTGAAACCAACACAGCTAATCGGTGGGTATGCCCAATTAAGCTACGGTTTTAATTATTATGGCCCAATTGGTAACCAGAGGGACGTGTATGTCTCTGTACGTAAGTTATCGAAGCTGGATTGGTTAGATGAGTAATTGATCGATCTAGGGAAAAACAGCAAATAAATACGAATTTGATGTAGGAGGTTACGTATGGAAACAGCAGAACGAGAGGCCATCCTCGATAGTAGCGATTCGATACATGCTTTTCGGCTTTTGTCCATTCTGCTTGATTACCCGGATCAGGAAGGGTTTGATCTCGCAGCATTGCAAGAGGAAGTGAACCAGCTTGCTCATCCTAAAATAGCTGAACACTTGCAAAAGTTCATGACCTATCTGGGTGAACATGCAAGGGAAGATGTGGCTGCCATCTATGTAGATACTTTCGATTTTCATTCGCAGACATCGATTTACCTCACGCAGTCTGTCAATTCTGATGAACGAGAAGATGCGCTGGAGCAACTCAGGAAAACTTATGAAGAGATCGGACTTTTTCTGCAAACAGATGAATTGCCTGATTACCTACCACTTGTTCTCGAATTTGTCACTTTGGCTCCTTATGAGTTGGCTAGTGAATTGCTGATTGATTTTTACCCAGTGATTCAAGATATCAGCCATCTGTTAAACCAAACCGATAATCCATATGCATGGGTGATCGAGGCCTGCCGGAATCAGATTGATCAGTTTCTCTTCGTGGTGGAAAAAGTAAGGTAAAATCGGATTGCTGACAGGTAATGGATTTGTCTCAACATAAATGAGTCAAGTATAATAAATGAAGCGAAGGGTTTGCGATTAAGCAGGCCCTTTGTTGTTGTCTGGCAGATTTGCATTTTTGACACACTAATGGTATTTCTGTAAAATTAAAGGAGTATGTAATATAGAAAACATGGGCAAACAATAATTATCAGTAAATTTTAACTTTACTAATTTTTATAATTATTTTCTTGTTTTTCTAAAGTGAGTTCTTTACCGTTAGTAGTAAAACAAATGATACTCAAGTTGCGAAAAGATGGGAGATTTAGACGATGAGCATGATTAAACTAGAACATCCGCACAAATCAATTGAAGCGTTAATTCAAAACATCGAGAAGGTCCTGATTGGCAAAAAGCATGTGATCGAATTGAGCATAGTTGCTTTATTGGCAAAGGGACATGTTCTGCTAGAAGACGTACCAGGTGTAGGAAAGACGATGCTCGTCCGCTCTCTCTCTCGCTCGATTGGTGGTAATTTTAAACGCATTCAGTTTACACCTGACTTACTCCCGACAGATGTAACGGGTATATCAATCTTTAACCAAAAAACACTTGAGTTTGAATTCAGAACTGGTCCTATTTTTGGACATGTAATCCTGGCAGATGAAATTAACCGTACCTCACCAAAAACGCAATCGGCTCTGCTCGAAGCAATGGAAGAGCATTCCGTTACCGTAGATGGCATTACCCATCAATTAGCTGAGCCGTTTTTTGTAATGGCGACGCAAAACCCATTGGAATACGAGGGAACTTTCCCATTGCCGGAAGCACAGCTTGACCGTTTCTTGCTGCAACTTCACTTAGGCTATCCGACCGAGTCAGAGGAAGTAGCTATGTTGACCCGATTCGTGGCCCAAAAACCGATTGAGGAAATTAAACCAGTGATCTCTGTCGAGGAAATCCAGGCGTTGCAAATGGAAGTATCACAAGTGAAATTAAGTGAAGGAATAAAAGATTATATTGTGCGTCTTTGCCACAAGACAAGAAACCATCCAAACGTATACCTGGGTGTCAGTCCCCGTGGTGCATTGGGGTTATGTCGGGCAGCGCAAGCTCTTGCCTTTGTGCGTGGCCGTGATTATGTTATCCCAGACGATGTGAAAGAACTTGTACCTGTTACGTTCCATCACCGCATTATTCTGAAACCGGAAGCACGTCTTGAGGGAGCGACCGTTGATCGAGTGATTACGAATGTGCTTCAGGAGACGCGCGTCCCGATCAGCTAAAGGGCGGTGGAGTAGATGAAACAGAGGAAATATGGAAAGTTGAAAGTGATTGCCCTCCTCGGGTTGACCTATGCCTTTGCCAAATTCCAGGGGGGGTTCGCAAGTTGGTTTTTGTTTTATAGCTGCATTACTTTTTTTGCCTATGAATTACTGGCTTATGTTTTGATGTTTATGACATTACAAGTCACCCGTGAGATTGACCGTGATCGCTTGCAAGACGGTGAGGATGTGATTGTCACTCTGCGCCTCAAACGCAAGATTTGGTTCCCTTTAGGGTGGAACCTGGTTGTCGAGTCATTGCCGGATAAACTGTTGAGTCAGTACGAGCCGCATCGACAGCTTGTGTTTCCCTGGTTCAAGCGAGAAATTCAATTAACGTATGTGATTCCGTCTCTGCCTCGCGGATACTATCGCTTGGAGAACTGTGTAGTGAATGCAGGAGACTTTTTCGGATTTATTCAACGCACCAAAACATTCACATTACTTAATGATTTTCTGGTGTATCCTGCTTACAAACAAATCACGCATTGGCCTACAGGAGAAGGACGGATCAGTGGCAATGTTCAGGTCACTCATCGACGTTCGGATGATGTGTCAGCCGTTCGTGGGGTAAGGGATTATCAACGGGGAGACCGCTTGAGTCAAATTCATTGGCGGGCATCTGCTAGAGGGATGGGGCTCAAAACCAAAGAGTTCGAGCATCAAGCTATGAACCAGATTGTTTTTTTCTGTGATGTAAACAAAGACAACTATGCAGACAAAGAGAAGCAGCTATTTGAAATGGCGGCAAAACTGACGGCAAGTCTTGTCTATTATGCGAGCCGACGTCAATATCCGTTTGGCTTTGTAAGCTACCAAACTGAGCGTGTAGCTATACCACCCGGAAACACACAAACCCATTTCTTTCGTGTGTTTGACCAGCTAGCGCGGATGATGCCGGAAGGGGAGAGAGAGTTTTCGCAGATCGTAAGACGTGAGGCTCTTGAGTTCCCGCAAGGTTCGACTTTAGCAATTGTAACACCGTCTTTATCCAAACGAATGGTGGCTGTTCTCATGGATCTTGCCTCATCTGGACGGAAAATTCATCTTTTCTGGATTTATGAAGGGCAAGGAATAAAGGTAGAAGAACAACAGGCTCTGCAGATGCTTCGTGCGATGAAAGTGGAATGCAGCTCTGTTCACCTCCACGAATATGAAGAATTGAAACAGATCGGGGGTGCTTAGTCATATGGGAGCGTTTCGTTTTTTTAGAAGATTGACCGCCATGGAGTGGTTGGCAGGGTTCTTTCTATTTATACTGCTTCGTGAATGGTTATTGCCGCTGACTGAACTGACCGATACAAGCGAGCTTACACCATTTTTGCTCTTGGTTGCAGGAGTGCTTTTAGTCGATCTGTTGCTTGAGTGGCGGTGGTTGGGGCTACTGCTGAAACTGGGCGGTGGATTCTATTTACTTCACCATACGTTCTTTGCAACCCCGCTGTTCGATACGGAGTGGTTGAAGGACGTCTACTCGAGATTAACAACTGACATTCCCTTGTTATACTCGCAAAATTGGCTAGGAATGGCTCCAGTCAGCCGAAGCTTGTTATTTTATTTGCTGATTGTGTTGCTTGTGTCATTACTTTCTTATTTAATACTCCAACAACGTCAGGGGCTCTGGTTCGTTTTCATGACTGAAGCATACCTGGCCACGCTTGATACATTTATGCCGTATGATGCTGATGGCGGAATTATCCGTTCATTGATTGCCGGATTTTTAATGTTGGCTGTCCTGCATTTCTTGGCAATGGAGAGATTGGCAGGCAGTACGGGCAGGAATAAGTTTGCTTATTGGAAATCGCTGCTTGCTCCTGTATTGATTATCAGTTTGTCTGTAGGAATTGCTTACTCTGCACCGAAAAAAGAGGCTAGCTGGCCGGACCCGATCTCGTATTTTATGGGAAATGGCAGTGAGGGCGGTAACTCTTTGAAAAAGGTAGGGTATGACAACAATGACAGTCAATTAGGCGGGCCATTCGTTCAGGATGAAAGTTTGGTGTTCACGGCGACCACCAACGAAAAGTATTACTGGCGTGGTGACTCCAAAGACATTTACACCGGTCAGGGATGGCAAAAGGGAGACGTAAATTATCAAGCCATTCTCGAACCTCGTAATTTTAGTTGGGATGACAAACTGTTTAGTAATATTGAAACCAAAACAGTAGATGCAATGGTGCAATACAAGAACAGCGAAAAGCACGCCATTATCTTTTATGAAGGACAACTAACTCGTTTGCCCAAATATGCACCGCAGAATGCTACGATTCAATATGATGTGACGAACAAGCATGTACAGACACACGAAGGAATTGTGACGATAGCGGAAAGCACGAATGCAGGGAAGAGCAAAAATCAAAAGCTCATTGATGTGCCAAATCCGGTCTTGCTCAAGATGTTCAGCTATGAGGCTACCTCAGAGGTTCCGATTATCAGCGAAAAGCACTTCCTGAACCTGCAAAGTGATTTTCCTTTTTCCATTGAGCAGCAGTACCTTCAATTGCCGGACAGTTTGCCACCTCGGGTAAAGGAATTGGCCGAGAAAGTTACTGCATCAGCCAAGACGCCGTATGAGAAAGTAAGAGCTGTTGAGCAATACTTGCGTTCTAGTGGTGAATACAAGTACGAGATCAAGGATGTTCCAGTGCCGAAGGAAGGGCAAGATTTCGTAGACCAGTTTTTGTTTGACTCGAAACGGGGCTATTGTGACCACTTCTCTACTTCTATGGCGGTCATGCTGAGAAGTATCGGAATACCGACGAGATGGGTAAAAGGCTTTGCCCCAGGAACAGAAACGGATACAACTGAAACAGGAAAACGAATCATTGAGGTGCGCAACAAAGACGCACACTCATGGGTAGAAGTGTATTTCGCAGATACCGGCTGGATTCCTTTTGAGGCTACGACCTCGTTCGTCTCGCCTGTTCGTGTCGAATACGATGTGAATCAAGCGCAAGAAGAACAACCTGTGATCAATAACCTGCCAGTAGACCGTGAACAGCCAAATGCAGACGATCGTCTGGAGCGTTTGGAGGAAGATGAGAACACAGGGAATATTACGAAGCGAATTTCCTCAAGCTATTTCCTGATTTCCTTTGTGATTCTGCTTGGTGTAGCAGTTGTCTTGTGGAGAAAACGAGAGAGGCTGATGATTTGGTGGGTTCGCAAGCAAATCGCAACGTACCCTGAGGATCGTTTTATAGACAAGTACAGCAAACTGCTCTTTTTATACGAAAAAATTCTCATGAATCGTCAGGAAGGAGAGACTCTGCGCGAGTACGTCAAACGATTGTCAGTCTCGGGTGATGTGCGTCAGGATCTCTGGTATCTCACGAATCTTTATGAACAAATTCACTATGGCTTCAAAGAGGTAGAAGGCAAAGCACGGAATATTGCGAATACAATCCTGGATCGCCTTTCTCAGCAAATGAAGCCTTGATCATTTAACTCTAGTCTGCTAGAATGTGCTTCGATAGTATGATCTCTCGTATAAAGTCAGGGATATGGCCTGAAAGTTTCTACCGCTCGACCGTAAATTGAGCGACTACGGGGTGAGCAGCCAGAAGTACGTGTGTTTTAAGCGTATAGTGTACTGGGACTGTGCCTTTATCAGTAGGTGGCAGTCCCTTTTGCATAGGTTGAATCAATTTGCTACTATAATTTTTGAGATAATCTAGGGAGGGTATTCATGGACAAGCCGTTAGAGTTGATCGTTGTACTTGATTTCGGAGGCCAATACAATCAGTTAATCGCCAGACGTGTTCGCGATTTGGGAGTGTATAGCGAACTTTTGCCATTCAACACTTCAGTTGAAAGAATTAAGGAATTACAGCCAAAAGGAATCATTTTCTCCGGCGGTCCTGCAAGTGTGTACGAGGAAGGTGCACCAAAAGTAGACCCTGCTATTTTTGAATTGGGGATTCCAATCCTGGGTATCTGCTACGGTATGCAATTGATGACGCACCACCTTGCGGGAAAAGTGGAGCGGGCTGGATTGCGTGAATATGGAAAAGCAGAGATTCGCATTCAGGACAAACACGAATTGTATCAGGATTTGGACAGCAACGAAGTAGTTTGGATGAGCCATTCCGATAAAGTAGTACAACTGCCAGAAGGTTTTATTGTGGATGCTGTCAGTGATTCTTGCCCAGTAGCGGCAATGAGTAACCGTGATCGCAGACTGTATGGAGTGCAATTCCACCCAGAAGTTCGTCATACCGTTCGTGGAAATGAATTCATCGGCAATTTCTTGTTCAAAGTGTGTGGCTGCTCCGGAGACTGGACTATGTCCCACTTTATCGAGGAAGAAGTAGCGTCTATTCGCGAAATCGTTGGCAATAAAAAAGTGCTTTGTGCATTGAGCGGTGGAGTAGATTCCTCCGTAGTAGCTGCATTGATCCACCGTGCGATTGGTGACCAATTGACGTGTATGTTCGTTGACCACGGCTTGCTACGCAAGGGTGAAGCAGAGAGCGTAATGGAAACGTTCGTTGGCAAATTCGATATGAAAGTGATCAAAATCGATGCTCGCAGCCGTTTCTTGGGCAAGTTAGCAGGTGTATCTGATCCTGAGCAAAAACGTAAAATTATCGGTAATGAGTTCATCTATGTCTTCGATGAAGAAGCTCAAAAACTGACTGATATGGATTTCTTGGCGCAAGGTACGCTGTACACGGACATCGTTGAGAGCGGAACAGCAACAGCTCATACCATCAAATCTCATCACAACGTGGGCGGCCTTCCAGAAGATATGAGCTTTACGCTGATCGAGCCACTCAAAACGTTGTTCAAAGATGAAGTGCGCAAGTTGGGCTCTGAACTGGGTCTGCCAGACGAGATTGTTTGGAGACAGCCTTTCCCAGGTCCAGGTCTTGCCATTCGCGTTCTCGGCGAAGTTACCGAAGAAAAATTGCACATTGTTCGTGAATCAGACTATATTCTGCGTGAAGAAATCAAAAAAGCAGGTTTGGATCGGGAAATCTGGCAGTACTTCACGGCATTGCCTGGCATGAAAAGCGTAGGGGTCATGGGGGATGTTCGCACCTATTCCTACACAATCGGTATCCGTGCCGTAACATCTATCGATGGAATGACAGCAGATTGGGCGAGAATTCCGTGGGATGTGCTTGAGAAAATTTCCACACGTATCGTAAATGAAGTAGACAATGTAAACCGTGTCGTCTACGATGTAACGTCCAAGCCACCAGCAACGATTGAATGGGAGTAGTCATTTAGTAAGTATGATTTATAGAAATGACGGATGATTTTAAAGAAAAAAAGGTGAACGTTCGGTTTTTCGATTGACAGTCGACAAAATTCTTGCTAAACTCTCGTTGTAAGCAGAAAAGAATAAGGTTGTTCGTATAATCCTGAGAATATGGCTCGGGAGTTTCTACTAGGTTACCTATAATAACCTGACTACGGACGGAACAATTCACGAGAAAAGCGGAATTATGTCGATATTATTTCTTTCTATTTTCCGAATGTTCCTATCCGAGTCGAGGTTATACTAACCTCGACCTTTTTGTTTTCTGTGAGAAATAATTAATGTTAATTACAATTTTTAGGGGGATTAGCAGGTGCGTAAGTACTTTGAGTTTGACAAGCTTGGCACGAATTATCGCACAGAAATCATCGCAGGTATTACTACATTCTTGGCTATGGCATATATTTTGGCGGTTAACCCGTTTATGTTAAGCGGTGCCGACCTTCCGCCAGATCTGAAAGCCGGAAATTACCCGCCTTTTGAAGCGGTATTTACTGCAACAGCATTAGCAGCAGCGATCGGTACGCTCGTTATGGGTGTGTGGGGTCGTTTGCCAATTGCGCAAGCACCTGGTATGGGTTTAAATGCATTCTTTACCTTTACTGTAGTACTTACAATGGGTATCCCATGGCAACAGGCATTAGCTGGAGTATTTGTTTCTTGTACGATCTTCTTGATTTTGTCTCTTACCGGGGTTCGTGAAGCAATTGTTAATGCGATCCCGCAAGGTTTGAAATATGCAACATCTGCAGGTATTGGTTTGTTTATCGCTTTTATCGGTTTGAAAAATGCAGGTATTATTATTGGTAGTGACGCAACCATCGTTGCTCTCGGTCATTTGACTTTCCATGAAGGAATGGAGCCGGCGCAAATTTTAGCTGTGAAAAACGCATTACTCGCCGTATTCGGTTTGGTTATTACAGCAATTTTAATGTCTCGTCGTTTTAACGCAGCAATCTTCATTGGTATGGCAATTACTGCAGTTGTCGGTATGATTTTTGGTTTGGTTCAGGTTCCAACTCAAGTGTTTTCAGCGCCTCCAAGCTTGGAACCAACCTTCGGAGCAGCATTCCAGTATCTTGGCGATACCTCTACGATGTTCTCCATGAAAATGCTGATCGTTATCTTTACCTTCCTGTTTGTTGATTTCTTCGATGCTACTGGTACGCTGATCGGTGTTGCGAGCCAAGCTGGTTTGTTGAAAGATGGCAAGCTTCCTCGTGCAGGTCAGGCGTTGGCTTCCGATGCGATCGCAGGTATGAGTGGCGCGATCCTTGGTACATCTACTACAACAAGTTATATTGAGTCTACTGCAGGTGTTGCAGCGGGTGGTCGTTCTGGATTTGCTTCTGTAGTAACAGGCGGTATGTTCTTGCTTGCCTTGTTTGTTTCTCCGTTGCTCGCTGTAGTTACGTCTGCAGTAACGGCTCCTGCATTAATTATCGTTGGTGTTTTAATGGCTGCACACATGATTCATGTAGCTTGGGATAAGATGGATGAAGCACTTCCAGCATTCTTGACTGTTTTGATGATGCCATTAACATTCAGTATCGCATCTGGTATCGCTGCAGGTTTCATCGTTTACCCTGTGATGAAGATTTTCAATGGAAAAGCAAAAGAAGTTCACCCAATGATGTACGTACTCTTCTTCGTCTTCCTGGCATACTTCATCTGGCTCCGCGAATAGAATTTAAGAAAATATATAAGCTAATCTCGTAAATAACGGGATTAGCTTTTTTTCTCTCTACATATCCTGTAGTATGAGTGGGACACGGTTTTGGGGAGGCAATGGATATGAAGTGGCGAGTCGCTACCAATCTTATCGTAATACTTGTTTTGCTTCAGATGATCGTCGGGTGTATGTGGAGACCGGCTACTACGGAAGCACATATCAGTCAGACAAGCTCTCAGCAAGAAGCAGTCCGAACCAAGTATGCAGCAAATGTGCAGATCGACCCTGACAAGCACGCGGTTACAGGGACATTGTCTGCTCGTTTTCCTGTGAAAGATCAGCAGAAGGCCTATTTTCATTTGTACTCCAATGCATTCGTAGAGCGCCCTGAACTCTCTACGCCGAATTGGCTTTATATCTTGGGTGAAAACCGGATCGAAGGAAAAATGACCATTCATGACGTGCGAGTAAAAGAAAAGCCAGTGCCTTTCAAAGTGAACCAAACGATCCTTGAGGTTCCATTCGATAAGCCAGTCGCCCAAGGAGAAGCAGTGACTGTCTCCATGAATTTCACTTTGCAGGTGCCAAAGAATGACGGCAGATTATCCTATGATGATCATGCCATTTGGCTCGGAAACTGGCTGCCGATCCTTGCAGTAAATGAATCCGCTGGCTGGAGACTGGATCCCTATCTCCCGATTGGAGATCCGTTCTATAGTGAGGTAGCGGATTATGATGTGCAGATTCGTGTACCGCATCAATACCAGATCGCTACAACCGGTTTGGAAAGTTTGGCAGTAGTAACCGAAACAAGGCCAAAAGGGTTTAAATTCTATGACATTCAAGCTTTGAACGTACGGGATTTCGCAGTAGTTGCAATGGATGACAGCTATAGAAGCATCACGGCAAAAGTGGGAGAGACGCTGGTCAATACATGGTACCGGGTGGACGATCAGATGGATGCCGTGATGCGTGTGCATGACGTTGCCAAAAAGTCTCTCCAGTACTATAGTAAATCGTTTGGTGTCTATCCCTATCAGGAATACGATGTTGTCCGTACAGGCGGCTTTTTCGGCGGTATGGAGTATCCGAGTATCGTGTTTATACAGGATAAGTATTTCGAGACTCCTGGCGGGTATGGCGATGCTGTCGTAGCGCATGAAACGGCTCACCAATGGTTCTATGGCGTTGTAGGCAATGATGAGATCAAAGAAGCGTGGGTGGACGAAAGCTTGACTGACTATGCGACGATGGTGTTTTTGCAGCAGTACGACAAGAAGTCAGCCAATGAGTATATCAAACGAAGAGTGACAAGGGGGAACATGGCAGCCTCTTTGTATGCAGAACAAAAGATTAGTGCGTGGCAAAGTGTGGATCAGTTTCCTAACTGGCCTTCTTACAGTGATCTCGTTTATTCCCGAGGGGGGGCGATGCTTTGGAATTTGCGTCAAACCTGGGGAGAAGAGCGTGTGAATGAAGCGCTGCGTTATTACTACACGACACACCAATACAAAAATGCGACAGGAAAAGATGTAGTAGATGCTTTTACCAAAGTGGCAGGCGAGAGTGCAAATCCGTATTTCGATTATTGGCTTCGTCTCAAACCCGAGATGGAAAAGCCCGCATTCAACTGGTCCATCCGGGGCAAGAGCAAAGTACCAACCATGAATACGAAATAACGAATGATATTTTTCTTTAATCTGTTAAATGTTCGGGAATAGGTTGACAGTACTTCTTTTTCCTTGCTAAACTGAACCTTGGAATAAAGAATCGGTGATATAGAGAGGGGCAGCTTGGCAATGAATCAACCATTAGTCGGTGTGATCATGGGAAGCACATCTGATTGGGAAACCATGAAAGAAGCCTGTCTGATTTTGGAACAGTTGCACGTTCCTTTTGAGAAAAAAGTGGTCTCGGCACATCGGACGCCGGACCTGATGTTTGAGTACGCTGAGTCAGCCAAACAGCGTGGATTGGAAGTCATTATTGCAGGAGCAGGAGGTGCTGCTCATCTTCCTGGGATGGTAGCCGCCAAAACAGAGCTTCCTGTCATTGGTGTACCTGTGAAGTCCTCGAATTTGAATGGGCTGGATTCCCTTTTGTCGATTGTTCAAATGCCTGGCGGTGTGCCTGTAGCGACGGTAGCGATTGGCAAGGCTGGTGCGATTAATGCAGGTCTCTTGGCTGCGCAAATTCTGGGTATCAAATATCCGGAGATTCAAGAGCGTTTTATCGAGAGAAGAGACACCATCCGCAAGAGTGTATTGGAGGATAGTCAACTGCCATGAAAGTGATCAAACCAGGAGAGACGATTGGCCTTTTAGGTGGAGGACAGCTTGGACGGATGATCGCCTTGGCGGGCAGGGCAATGGGATACCGTTTTGTCACGATGGACCCGACGCCTGATTCCCCGAGTGGACAAGTTTCTGACTATCAAATTGTAGCTGCCTACAATCAGGTGGAAGCGGCCAAAGAATTGGCAGAGCGGAGCCAGGTGATTACGTATGAATTCGAGAATGTAGACGCTCAGGTAGCAGAAGTTCTGGAGACGAATGCGCATGTTCCACAGGGCAGTCGCTTGCTCCGCATTACGCAGCATCGCATCCGTGAAAAAACTGCCATCCAGTTGTTGGGGATTCCTGTCGCTCCGTTTCGTGCCATTCATCGTGTAGAGGATGTACGAGAAGCGGTAGAAGAATTCGGACTGCCTGTCGTCATGAAAACAGCCACAGGCGGATACGACGGCAAAGGTCAGTGGGTTATCCGTGAAAAGGATCAGATTGATCAAGCGTTCGAAGAATTGAGTCGTACGGGAGCCGAGCTGATTGTCGAGAAATTCATTCGCTTTCAGCTGGAGCTATCTGTGGTGGCTGCTCGTAATCTGTCAGGTGAGGTTGCGACATTCCCTGTGTCCCACAATATCCACGTAGACAACATTCTGCATTTGTCCATGGTTCCCGCACCGATTGACGCTCAAATTGCTGCTCGGGCAGAAAGAATTGCTGGCGAAATCGCAGATAAGCTGGAAGTGGTCGGATTGATTGCAGTGGAGATGTTCCTGACGGAGGACGGGGAGTTATATGTAAATGAATTGGCTCCACGACCACACAACTCCGGACATTTCACGATGGATGCTTGTGTGACATCTCAATTTGAACAGCATGTGCGGGCGATTTGCAACCTGCCTTTGGGGAGTACAAAGCTTCTCTCGCCTGTTGTCATGGTGAACATTTTAGGTGAGCATCTTGAGCAGGTTTTGAATCAGGCAGAAAAATTACCGTCTACTTTCAAGCTTCATTTATATGGAAAGAAAGAAGCGCAAGCGAAGCGGAAGATGGGTCACATCAATGTGATTGCCGATTCTGTAGCAGAAGCGCTTGAGATGATTGAATCAAAAGGAATTTGGAATAAAGCGGAGGTATTGAAATGATTGAACGTTATTCACGCCCTGAAATGCGTGCCATTTGGACGGAAGAAAATAAATTCAAGGCATGGTTGGAAGTGGAGATTCTCGCTTGTGAAGCATGGTCGCAAATGGGAGTAATACCGGCTGAGGATGTAGTTAAGCTCCGTGAGAATGCAGGCTTCGATATCAAGCGAATTTATGAAATCGAGGAAGAAACCCGTCACGATGTCGTGGCGTTCACCCGTGCTGTCTCTGAAACGCTGGGCGATGAAAAGAAGTGGGTTCATTACGGTCTTACTTCGACAGACGTAGTAGACACGGCTCTTTCTTATTTGTTGCGTCAAGCCAATGAGATTTTGGAGAAGGATTTGGAGGATTTCATTGCGATCCTTGCTGACAAAGCTCGTGAGCATAAAGATACAGTCATGATGGGCCGTACCCATGGTGTCCATGCAGAACCGACTACGTTCGGTCTCAAGCTGGCTCTCTGGTATGAAGAAATGAAACGCAATCTGGAACGCTTCCGTGCATCGAGACAAGGTGTTGCTGTAGGCAAAATCTCCGGTGCGGTAGGTACGTATGCAAACATTGACCCGTTCGTAGAATCGTATGTATGTGAAAAATTGGGCCTGAAAGCAGCGCCGATCTCTACCCAGACTCTGCAGCGTGACAGACATGCCGATTACATGGCAACCTTGGCTTTGATTGCGACATCACTCGATAAATTTGCAACAGAAGTACGTGCCCTGCAAAAGAGTGAAATTCGTGAGGTAGAGGAAGCGTTCGCTAAAGGACAAAAAGGCTCTTCTGCGATGCCGCACAAACGTAACCCGATCGGCTCTGAGAACATCTCTGGTCTGGCTCGTGTAATTCGCGGTCACATGCTGTCTGCTTATGAGAACGTTCCACTCTGGCATGAGCGTGATATCTCACACTCTTCTGTTGAGCGTGTGATTTTGCCAGATGCTACTCAATTGCTCAACTACATGCTGCGTCGCTTCATGAACATTGTGAAGAACCTGACTGTCTTCCCTGAGAATATGAAGCGCAACATGGATCGCACGTTTGGTTTGATTTACTCGCAACAGGTGCTCCTGAAGCTGATCGACAAGGGACTCAGCCGTGAGAAAGCGTACGATACTGTTCAACCACGTGCGATGCAAGCGTGGGAGGAGCAGCGCTCTTTCCGTGATATTATCGGTGAGGATGAAACCGTTCAATCTTTGTTGACCAAAGAGGAACTCGATGATTGCTTCGATTATCGTTACCATTTGAAGAATGTGGATACGATTTTTGAGCGGGTTGGGTTGAAATAAGGCTTTTTATAAGCAAAACAAAAACCTTAGCTTTCCTCAAAGGAGAGCTAAGGTTTTTTTGCCTTGTTAGCTGAGTGGGTTTTCTTACGCTTTGACGAGCGATTTCTCCGGTGTCACCGCATCATGAAGATGAACATTAAGCTCATTAGTATAAGCAATGGTTACTTCATCCGACCAGCCCATACGCTCTGCCATAAAAGCAATCACCTGGTCTTTCCATTGCTGCACGGTTTGAATATCGAAGAACAGCTTGCCGGTACGTCTGACGAAGAAATCTACCGGGGAGACAACCATTTCATACTCCATACCATACACAAGTGCTGCGTACAGGTCCAACGGGAGAGTGGTCGTGCTATTCTCATTGGAAAGTTCTTTCTTGCGTTCGCTAACGATATGGAACAACTGATCAACATTTGAACCGTACATACGTACTAACCAGTTTGCCTGTTCAGATGTCAGACCGAGAGACAAACCATGCTGTACTTTTGCCTGGATAAACTGGCCGTAATTGGCACTGCCGCCAACGTCACCGCCAGAGATCGGCAGATGTTTGGTAATGCATTCTTTATAAGATCCATTTCCTTCTGATTGAAGGAGAGAAGCAACTTGGGAAACGACGGTTTCAGCCATTTTACGGTAACCAGTCAGTTTACCGCCAGCGATGGTAATGAGTCCGGAAGGGGATACCCAAATCTCATCTTTGCGCGAGATTTCCGATGCGGATTTGCCTTCCTCATAGATCAACGGACGAACGCCAGCCCAACTCGATTCAATGTCATTTTCCGTAATGTTCACATCAGGGAACATGTAATTAATCGCTCGAATGATATAGGCACGATCTTCTTCAGTCATGCGAGGATGGACCAGATCTTCACTGTAGAAGGTATCGGTAGTCCCGACATAGGCTTTGCCGTCACGAGGGATGGCGAATACCATGCGTTTATCCGGTGTATCAAAATAGATCGCTTGTTTCAACGGAAAGCGTTTCTGGTCGATGACCAAATGCACGCCTTTGGAGTGTTGCAGCTTTTTGCCTGTTTTAGATTTGTCTTTTTCTCGCAAAGTATCTACCCATGGGCCAGTCGCATTGACGATTTTGCGGCCATAGATGCTGAATTTCTGTCCATCCAACTGATCGACTGCCTGGATGCCAATCACTTTGCCATCCTTGTATATGAGATCTTCGACTTTCAGATAGCTTGCTGCCTTGGCGCCGTAAGCGACAGCCGCTTTGAGTACTTCAATCGTGAGGCGAGCATCGTCTGTGCGGTATTCTACATAGTAACCGCCGCCGAGCAAATTCTCTTTTTTGAGCAGAGGTTCTTTTTGCATAGTAGTTTGGGTGCTTAACATCTTGCGGCGTTCGCTACCTTTGACGCCAGCGAGATAATCGTATACTTTGAGACCAACGGAAGTGCTGAGCATCCCGAAGGTTCCGCCTTTGTGAATCGGGAGAAGCATCCATTCCGGCGTAGTTACGTGAGGGCCATTTTCATATACGATGGCACGTTCTTTACCAACTTCTGCAACCATTTGTACCTCGAATTGCTTGAGGTAGCGCAGACCACCGTGAACGAGTTTCGTTGAACGGCTGGAAGTTCCGGCTGCGAAGTCTTGCATCTCGACAAGTGCTGTCTTCATGCCACGTGTGGCAGCGTCGAGAGCAATCCCTGCACCAGTGATTCCGCCACCTATAATAAGCACGTCAAACGTGATATTTTCCATTGATTGCAGGATATTCTTTCTTTCTAGACTTGAAAATGTACTGCTCATCTTCAATCTCCTCCTATCCAATTTGTAACACGGTTAAAACTGGAAACGAAAAAGAGACCACAATCCACACTATAGCATACGCTATAATGTATTGTGGTCTCTCCAGTTCTCCAGACGAGTTATTAACTTACGTACATTATATCATATGATTCGCTTACTTGAAAGCCATTGCTGCACGAACCGCTTTTTTCCAGCCAGTGTACAATTCTTCACGGTTCTCATCAGACATCGTTGGCTCGAAGCGACGATCGATATTCCATTGAGTTGCGATATCTGACTTATCTTTCCAGTAACCTACTGCAAGACCAGCCAGGTAAGCGGCACCGAGAGCAGTTGTTTCGTTCACAACAGGGCGCTCAACTGGTACGCCCAAGATGTTGCTTTGGAAGTCCATGAGGAAGTTGTTTTTAACCGCTCCACCGTCAACTCGAAGCGCTTTCAAAGAGATGTTAGAATCAGCTTCCATCGCTGCCAAAACATCTTTTGTTTGATAAGCAAGAGATTCAAGCGTTGCACGAACGAAATGCTCTTTGGAAGTACCGCGAGTAAGACCGAATACAGCACCGCGTACATCGCTATCCCAATAAGGAGTACCAAGTCCTACGAAAGCAGGAACTACATACACACCGTCAGTGGACTCAACTCTTGTTGCGTATTGTTCGCTGTCTTTTGCGTCTTTAAACATGCGAAGCCCGTCACGCAACCATTGAATCGCAGATCCAGCGATAAAAATACTGCCTTCCAAAGCGTATTCCACTTTGCCATCCAAGCCCCATGCAATCGTTGTCAATAAGCCGTGCTCGGAAGCAACCAGTTTTTCACCTGTGTTCATCAACATGAAGCAACCAGTTCCGTACGTGTTTTTCGCCATTCCAGGGTCGAAGCATGCTTGACCGAACAATGCTGCTTGTTGGTCACCAGCCGCACCTGCAATCGGAATTTGATGTCCGAAGAAGTTGTCTTCAGCTGTATGTCCGTATACTTCAGAGGAAGGTCTAACTTCTGGCAGCATGGATGCAGGAACAGTAAGAATGTTAAGTAATTCTTCATCCCATTTCAGGTCGTTGATGTTGAATAACAAGGTACGGGACGCATTGGAGTAATCGGTTACATGTGTACGGCCTCCAGAGAGATTCCAGATTACCCATGTGTCGATTGTTCCGAACAAGAGGTCTCCAGCCTCTGCTTTTGCACGAGCGCCTTCTACATTATCAAGAATCCATTTAACTTTGGTTCCGGAGAAGTAAGCGTCGATCAACAAACCAGTTTTTTGACGGAAGGTATCATTCAAGCCTTTTTCTTTGAGGTCGTTACAAATATCTGCAGTTTGGCGAGATTGCCATACGATCGCATTGTAAATCGGTTTACCAGTGTGTTTATCCCAGACAACAGTTGTTTCACGTTGGTTCGTAATACCGATACCAGCAACCTGTTCTGGTTTGATTTGTGATTCAGTCAAGCAAGTTGCGATAACTGACATGATGGAGCCCCAGATTTCCAGTGCGTTATGCTCAACCCAGCCTGGTTTTGGGAAGTATTGAGGGAATTCTTGTTGTGCAGTGTGAACGATTTCACCTTTTTGGTTGAAAAGAATGGCACGTGAGCTAGTAGTTCCCTGGTCTAAAGACAAAATGAATTTTTCCATGCAAATCCGCTCCCTTTATCAATATTTCATTCTATGTGAAAGAATTATGCTGCCAGTTTCTTTTGTGGTTGTTGCGATTGTTTTGGACTGGCGATATAAGCAAGCAAGAGAACAACGAGTGTAACTGCGAGTACGATCCAAAGGTTAGTCGTCACTTCTCCTTTGAATACTCCTTGATAAACGAGACCGCCGAGTGAGCCGCCAAGAAGAGGACCAACTACAGGAATCCACGCATATCCCCAGTTAGAAGAACCTTTTCCGTGAATCGGAAGCAGGAAGTGAGCAATTCTTGGACCTAAGTCACGAGCAGGGTTGATTGCATAGCCGGTTGTACCACCCAAAGAAAGACCGATGCTGACAATCAGGAAACCAACGATAAACGGATTTAAGCCTTCTGCAAATTTATTCGCTCCAATAGCCAAAATTGCTAAAACGAGGAAGAAAGTACCGATAATTTCACTTAACAAGTTTGCGAATGTATTTGGAATTGCAGGGCCGGTAGCGAAAACGCCTAATTTAGTGCCAGCATCTTCTGTTTCTTTCCAATGTGGCAGGTAATGCAAGTAAACGGCAGTAGCACCGATCATGGCACCAATCAACTGAGCAAAAATATAAGAAGGAACATCAGACCAAGGGAAAGCTCCAGTAAAGGCCAAGCCCAGTGTAACGGCAGGGTTCAAGTGAGCTCCGCTAATGCTTCCGACAGCATAAGCCGCTACTGCTACTGCAAGACCCCAACCCATCGTGATTACGATCCAGCCTGAACTGTTGGCATACGATTTCTTCAATGACGTACCCGCACACACACCTCCCCCTAATAAAATCAGTATTGCCGTTCCTACTACTTCACCCCAAAAAGCGCTCATACACAACATCCTCCCTTAATAATAAGTATCTATCAGTGTAAAAGAAAAAGAGATTCACACAAAAGCACCTCACTGTTGTGAGGAATACTTCTGGTGAATCTCCATCTCTCCGTCACCTGTATTAACTTAAGACTTATATTATTGGATCATGAAAACGTTGTCAATATGGAGTGTCACTCTTTTTTATGAAATGTTTCCAGAGGTCATGATTCGATGTCGTGATTGCTGTTGCGCCAGCTTTAATTGCCAATTCTACGTCTTCCACTGTGCGAATCAGCCCGCCTGCAAGAATCGGAATCTTGGTACGTTCATACACCTCGGCAATGATCTTGGGCATGGCGCCGGGAAGGACTTCGATAAAGTCTGGCTGTGTTTTTTCCAGCAGTGTGTAGCTTTTTTCCAAGGCGTTGGTATCCAAAAGAAAAATCCGTTGAATCGCCAGGACACCCTTTTGTTTTGCTTTCAAAATCACGCTGGTTCTCGTTGAAATCAGTCCAAATGGCTTAATTTCCTGGCAAAGGTATTCCGTCGCATACTCGTCATTTTTTAAACCTTGAATTAGATCGGCATGGAGGAACATTTTTTTGTTGTGCTTTTGGGCAGTCGTGTAGACACTTTTTAACTGTCCGATATGCGTATCGAGGAAAACGCCGTACTCATAGGGACCCTTTAAAATTTTCTCAAAGTCCTTCATATGTCGTGCGGCAGGCAAAATCACTTGACCATGGAAGCTCACAATCTTTCCTCCCCGTTCTTCACTGTCGGTACTATCGTTCCAGCTTACTATTATGAATCAATATATCATCACAGCGAGCAAGAGTGAACGGGGGAGGAAAATCTTTCGGGTGTTATTTCAAATTCTCAGGGTTCAACGCTTGCAGTTCTGGCACGACAAACAGGCCGTCTTTGCGAATCAGTACATCATCAAACCAGATTTCGCCGCCGCCAAACTCAGGGCGTTGAATTTGCACGAGATCCCAGTGGATGGAGGAACGGTTTCCATTGTCGGCGATGTCGTAGGCATTACCAGGAGTGAAGTGGAAGCTTCCGGCAATTTTCTCGTCAAAGAGAATATCTTGCATCGGGTTCAGGATATATGGATTGAAGCCGATAGCAAACTCACCGATGTAGCGTGCGCCTTCATCTGTATCAAGAATTTCGTTTAGTACTTTGGTATTGCTGCTTGTAGCTTCTACGATTTTCCCTTTGGAGAAGGTGAACTGGATATCGGTGAATGTCGTGCTGTGATAGTTGGTTGGTGCGTTGTAGTAGATGGTTCCTTCTACCGAGTCGATCACTGGAGAAGTATAGCATTCCCCATCTGGAATGTTCAGTTTGCCGTCGCATTTGATAGTTGGGATTCCTTTGATCGAAAAGCAGAGGTCTGTTTTCGGGCCGACAATGCGCACCCGGTCAGTACGATCCATCAATTCGACGAGTGGATCCATCGCTTTGGACATTTTGGAGTAGTCGAGATTGCACACAGAGAAGTAGAAGTCTTCGAAGCCTTCGAGACTCATATTGGCTGCCTGGGCCATCGATTTGTTCGGATAGCGGAGAACGACCCAGCGCTTGTTCGGAATTCGCTCGCCGAAGTGGACTTTTTTGTAGAAAATGCGGGAGTACATGCCCATTTTCTCTTCGGGGATATCGGAATATTCGTTAATGTTCTCAAACGCACGAACTGCAATGTAAGCATCGACGTCTTGCATGCGGGATAGTTCGTGTTTTGCCATTAACTCCATATGCTCTTCACTGGTTCCCATGATCATCGCACGCATGATTTCCTGATCCTTTACCGTAACCAATGGCAGGGCCCCAACAGCAAAAGTCTCTCGAACCAAAGCTTTCACAAGCGGAGTTTGCAAGCCGATGTTCTCAATTAGCAATTTTTCTCCTTTTTGCAAGTTGAGAGAGTAGCGAACCAGACGTTGAGCTAATTCTTGAATACGTGGATCCATTGATAAACACCTCTTTATTTTTGTAGTGGAGTTCAAAAAGGAGGAGGGTTTCCCGGATTTTTGAACATCCTTTAAAAACAGGCTTCATATAGGGCGAGAATGTCTGATTCATACAGCGATCTGGAGCTCTTGATATGATCAGCCCCACGGCCTCCAATACGAATCGAGTCTCTTGCCATAACAGGTAATGATTCTCGTGTGATGCCAAAATCGGACAGGCGTTGTGTGATACCAAGCTCACGATACCAGGCAGCAATCGCTTCAATCGTTGCTTCTGCCGCTTGTCGATCATCCTCAAAGCGTACGCCGAAGCATTCCCGTCCCATACGTGCGAGCCGATCCGGGCGATCTTCCAGAATAATTTGCTGGAAATACGGGATGGATAAAATCGCAAGCCCTCGTCCATGTGAGATGTCGTAGTAACCACTGAGCGTGTGTTCCGCTTGATGTAAAGGATACCTACCGCTGCGTCCAGCCAGGGTAAACGGGCTGATTGCCAGTGTGCTCGTCCAGAGAAGGGTGGCACGTGCTTCTTCGTTGTCAGGTTGATCCATGGCAATTTTCGCAAACGCAACTACCTGACGAATCAGCGATTCTGTAAAGCCGTCCTGGACGTGCTGTTTATGCGTGTCGATGACATAGGCTTCAAACAGATGGGAGAATATGTCGGCACAAGCTTCTGCTGTGACGTTGGGAGGAACGGTATAGGTAAGAGATGGGTCCATAATGGCGATTTTGGGCAACAGGCCGGACCCCGAAATAGACGATTTCTCGTGCGTCTCCCAATTCGTGAGGACACTCAATTCATTTGCTTCTGATCCAGTTGCAGCAACAGTAGGCACGGTAACAATCGGAAGTGCAGAAGAAATAGGCGCTGATTCTTTCGAGAGACCATTCGGGTTACCACGCATGTAGTCATAGATCGGACGTCCGGAATGAGCAGAGAGAGCAATAGCTTTGGCTGCATCCATTACGGAACCGCCACCTACTGCCAGAACGACGTCGCAGTGGTGTTCTCTTGCCAGACGTGCTCCTTCGTCGACGGTAGTAGTGCGTGGGTTGGGTTCAACTTTGTCAAACAGCACAAACTCTACTTGAGCTGAAGTTAAATAATCGATCACACGATCTACCAGGCCAGAAGCCTTCGCTGACTTTCCGCCTGTAACAAGGAATGCTTTTTTCCCTAGCGTCTTTACTTCTTCACCGATTCGAGCGAGTTCACCAGTTCCGAAGATGATTCGAGTTGTAAAAGACAGTTCGAATGGAAACACCTTGAATCTCCTTTCGTATCAACTGCAGTCTATTCAGCAAAAAAAATTTTCACAGCCATTGTATCACATCTGCAAAGAGACATTGAACATTTCCATAGTATGTATGTAATTTGAAGCA
>NZ_JBNCMT010000053.1:0-25438 GCF_049846925.1 Brevibacillus nigriterrae | reverse complement strand
TACGACTACGGTGATTGGCGTGTTGGCTCCTGCTGTTAACGAAATATCGCCAGAGGCTGCTCCTGTTCCTACTGGGTTTCCATTGACCGTGATCGTTGCATTACTATCTGCCACTGTCGCTGTTACGGTTATATTCTCAACTCCATAGCCGACATTCACAGCATAGTCCGTGTCACCCGAACTAAATGGGCTATCCCATGTTCCCGCAGACAACACCAGATTGCTTAAATCTACATTTGTCGATGCTGCTGCTCGATTCACGTTCATCGTGTAGGTCTTCGTCGCTCCGCTTTGAGCGGTTACGACTACAGTAATCGGCGTGTTGGCACCTGCTGTTAACGAAATATCGCCAGAGGCTGCTCCTGTTCCTACTGGGTTTCCATTGACCGTGATCGTTGCCGTACTATCTGCCACGGTTGGTGTTACGGTTACTTTATCCACTCCATAACCGACATTCACAGCATAGTCCGTATCACTGGAACTAAATGGGCTATCCCATGTTCCCGCAGACAACACCAGGTTGCTTAAATCCGCATTCGTCGATGCTGCTGCTCGATTCACGTTAATCGTGTAGGTCTTCGTCGCTCCGCTTTGAGCGGTTACGACTACAGTAATCGGCGTGTTGGCTCCTGCCGTCAACGAAATATTGCTTGAGGCTACTCCTGGGCTAACGTCTGCCCCATTCACCGTAATGGTTGCATTACTATCTGCCACTGTCGCTGTTACGGTTATATTCTCAACTCCATAGCCGACATTCACAGCATAGTCCGTGTCACCCGAACTAAATGGGCTATCCCATGTTCCCGCAGACAACACCAGATTGCTTAAATCCGCATTCGTCGATGCTGCTGCTCGATTCACGTTAATCGTGTAGGTCTTCGTCGCTCCGCTTTGAGCGGTTACGACTACAGTAATCGGCGTGTTGGCTCCTGCCGTCAACGAAATATTGCTTGAGGCTACTCCTGGGCTAACGTCTGCCCCATTCACCGTAATGGTTGCATTACTATCTGCCACTGTCGCTGTTACGGTTATATTCTCAACTCCATAGCCGACATTCACAGCATAGTCCGTGTCACCCGAACTAAATGGGCTATCCCATGTTCCCGCAGACAACACCAGATTGCTTAAATCTACATTTGTCGATGCTGCTGCTCGATTCACGTTAATCGTGAAGGTCTTCGTCGCTCCGCTTTGAGCGGTTACGACTACAGTAATCGGCGTGTTGGCACCTGCTGTTAACGAAATATCGCCAGAGGCTGCTCCTGTTCCTACTGGGTTTCCATTGACCGTGATCGTTGCCGTACTATCTGCCACGGTTGGTGTTACGGTTACTTTTTCCACTCCATAACCGACATTCACCGCATAGTCCGTATCACCGGGGCTAAATGGGCTATCCCATGTTCCCGCAGACAACACCAGACTGCTTAAATCTGCATTCGTCGATGCTGCCGCTCGATTCACGTTAATCGTGTAGGTCTTCGTCGCTCCGCTTTGAGCGGTTACGACTACGGTAATCGGGGTGTTGGCACCTGCTGTTAACGATATATCGCCAGAGGCTGTTCCTGTTCCCACTGGGTTTCCATTGACCGTGATCGTTGCCGTACTATCTGCCACGGTTGGTGTTACGGTTACTTTTTCCACTCCATAACCGACATTCACCGCATAGTCCGTATCACCGGGGCTAAATGGGCTATCCCATGTTCCCGCAGACAACACCAAGCTGCTCAAATCCGCATTCGTCGATGCTGCCGCTCGATTCACATTCATCGTGTACGTCTTCGTCGCTCCGCTTTGAGCGGTTACGACTACAGTAATCGGCGTGTTGGCACCTGCCGTCAACGAAATATTGCTTGAGGCTACTCCTGGGCTAACGTCTGCCCCATTCACCGTAATGGTTGCATTACTATCTGCCACAGTTGCTGTCACGGTTACATTTTCGATTTCATAGCCGACATTCACCGTATAGTCCGTGTCACCCGAACTAAATGGGCTATCCCATGTTCCCGCAGACAACACCAGGTTGCTTAAATCTGCATTGGTTGAAATAGCTGCTCGCGTAACATGTAGTGTGTAATTTTTAACTGTTCCATCCTCGGCCGTTACGACAATACTAATCGGTGTAGTAGCCCCTTGAGTCAAAGGAATAGATAAAGAAGGAGTGCCACTATTGACAGATTGCGACTGTACGGTTACAGAAGCGGTGATATCTACGGTCGGTGTTACGGTAATGCTATCAACGGCATAACTGACATTGGCAGTATAAGTCAACGGATCGGTCTGAGTTACTGTTCCTGAAGAGATGGTTACGCCTGTTAAGTTAGCATTGCTTGACCCTGCGGCCTCAAAGGCCCCTATATCCACAGTGGCAATCGAATCAGCGTCTCCTGAGTCAATCTTTCTCAGAAAGCCCGCCCCCCTTTGGTCAGTGGCAAGTAGCGATGCCGCAGTATTACTTCCCGCATCGATCGCTAGACTTCCCGGCAATAAAGCATGAGTCTTGGTTCCTCCGCCATTGTCTGCCAGTGGTCCCAACTTCGGATCATCTACTCCTACCTGGTTTCCATTGAATCCATTGACAAGCCCTCCTGAACCACCCGATCCGATTAAATTATTTGAACTTGAGCCGTCCACTGAACCAGCACTTATATTATCAAATACTCCATTCTCTCTTGTATTTTTGGACACGATACTATTCCATAAAACTAGTGAATTGGCGGAGTTATGTAAGTAAATACCACCACCAGTAATTTTCCCGTAATTTTCTGCTACAGTGACGTTTGTCAGTCTGTATTTTATGCTTGCTGAAGGGGCGAATACCAATCCTCCACCATTAAGTTCAGCAGTATTTCCTGATACTGTAACGTTTTCCAGTATGAATTCTTGTCCATCCGCTACATTTGCATAAATACCGCCTGCTTCGCTTGTAGACGCATTGCCGTAGAGTGCACTATTCTCTAACCGTAAAGGTCCAAGAGTATAGATTCCTCCACCCTTTCCTGAACTATTTTCTGCACGATTGTTCGAAATCGTCGAATTTTTAATATTCGCATTCGCAGCTAAGGTGTTATTTGCGATATAAATTCCACCACCATCCCCCCTAAATAAGGAAGTATCATTGGAACGATTAGTAGAAACTTCGGAATTTAGCAAATTGATGGGCGTATTCATACCGATAAAAATACCACCACCTACCCCGTTCGCCTGATTATTCTTGACGACCGTTTTATCAATCGTTGCCATAGCAATAGCACTACCAGAACTATTGAATAAGGCAATTCCGCCACCATCGCCATCCGAAGTGGTATTATCGCTAATCACACAATTACTGATCGTAAGTGATCCTGCATTACCTCCATTGTCACTCGCTTCCCAATACACACCCCCCCCACCTTTGTCCCAAGAATTAACGGCTGAATGTGTTCCATAACGGATTGTAAGTGATCGCAAAGTCGCGTTAAATGCTTTTTCCATCTTTGGATTGATAGCTATCACTCGTTCGACTCCTTGACCGGGACCGTCACCTGCTTGAATTTTCGTTAGTGATGGATCAGCGTTCGGATCGCCATTCGCACCAATAATTGTCAGCTCATCCAAAACATCCAGATCTCCCGTTGCCGAATCATCTTCATTTTGTCCAGCTAAACGGAGGACGTATGTACCCACTGGAACAATAATCGTGTCGGAACCCACAGAAGCATTCGCTTCCATGATGGCAGCCCTCACTGTACATTTTTGAGAAAATGGCACGTTAGAAGCACAAATGCCGTCACCTGGAATAGCATCTCCAGCATCAATGATTGAGTCTACTAAAAAAGTTGCCGCATGAGCAGTTGTAGGAGTAAAGACAAATAAAAGTGCTATAAAAAATACAAAAGACAGTAACTGTTGATTTACTTTTCCCTGAAGTAGAGTGTCAACTACCTGTTTTCTTTTCATCAACAAAACCCTCTCCTTTCCAGCTTGTTCGTCGAGCTATTTTCGACAAATATTGATACTTTTTCTCTATTAAAATATCAAAACACAGAACAAATTTAACCTAACTAAAGTTAGTTTTTTAGTATGTAAGACCTAAAATTACAGTTTGTCTATCCAAAGACCAAAAGAAAAAGGCTTCCGGATAATACCGAAAGCCTTTTTTGCCAATTTTTGTATTTTATTTTTACAAACTGTTAAATGTGTCGGTAAGTACTGGAACGATTTGTTTCTTACGGGAAACGACACCTTTGAGCACGGCTTTGTTATCGACAAGAGTCACATTGTACGCTTTCTCCACAGCCTGCGCTTGGCGACCAAGTGCTACCCCGATGGAGTCATTGTTCAGGATGTCAGTCACTACGAAGAAGAAGAGATCCAGCCCTTTTTCTTCGATGATTTTGGAAAGAGACGCTTCCAATTCTGCCTGGCGTCCAAGTACATCATTGGTGTCTACAGCGTTTACTTGTGCGATTTCTACCTTGTAGTTGCCCATTTGGAACTCTTTCGCATCGAGAGAGATCAATTCACTGATGGTTTTATCGCTCAAATCGGCTCCTGCTTTCAACATTTCCAGTCCGTAGCTCTGCAAATCTACACCAGCAATCTCCGCCAATTCATGAGCTGCTGCTACGTCTTGCTCTGTGCAAGTAGGAGATTTTAGCAGAAGGGTATCAGAAATAATCGCAGACAACATCAAGCCAGCGATTTCTTTCGGGATGTCCACACCGTTTTCCTTGTACATTTTCTTCAAAATGGTGGTTGTGCAACCAACTGGTTCTGCACGGTAGTACAATGGGTGGCTGGTCTCGAAGTTTGCAATTCGGTGATGGTCGATTACTTCGGTGACACGTACTTTCTCAATGTCATCAGCGCTTTGTTGACGTTCGTTGTGGTCTACCAGAATAACATCATTTACTTCGTTTGCTACGGTTTCAACAAGGCGTGGTTCTTTTACATTGAAATAATTCAAAACGAACTGTGTCTCGCTATTGATACTGCCCAGACGTACAGGCTCAACCGTTGCACCTAATTTTGTCTTCAGATCTGCATACACAAGTGCAGAACAAATTGAATCAGTATCAGGATTTTTATGCCCGAAAATAAACGTTTTTTCCATTCCTAGAACCCCTTACTCTGTTTTTTTGCGTAAAAATTATACCACAAAATCCATCATATGCCCAAACAACCTGTTCGTGTTTATTTCATTATCCATAGTAATTCACTCGGAATTGAACACTGATCTATCATAACAATTTTTTCAAGAAACTGCTAGAGGTTTGCCAGAGTTTTTTTAGTAACGATTCTAGCGAAAATCAGTCAATAGATATATTTGACAATCAGGTGACAAATATCACGGCGCAAACATAAAAAATGTTTTTATAGTAGAAATAGAGAGGGTTGTATCCATTAATTACCATAACAATTCTATGGATTACCTTGACAATCCCTCGGAGGTGATGTTTTCAATATTCAGACTATAGCAAGCGGCAAACAAGCATCAAAGTACATTCTGCAATGTTTCAGAAAAGGAGTGAGGTCATGTACCAGCAGTTAGCTTGGCAAATCACATTGGGACTTTTAATCCTGATCACTCTGGTTTTTGGATTTGTCGTCATTCGGTCTGGAAAGCGGGTCGATTTCCAAACCATCCAAACGAAAGGGTACCGTATTCGTAAAATCTGGTTTTATATTTTGTTTATTTGTCTTTTTCCCACGTTAATCTACACCGTTATGAAACATCCGTACTCTATACCTGTTTTTCAAAATGGTCCCACTCAGGTAGTGAAGGCGGTAGGCTATCAATTTTATTGGGAGTTAAGCACCAATGAGGTAAATGCCAATCAACCGGTCGAGTTCGATGTCACGAGTGGCGATGTAAACCATGGTTTTGGTATATATGACGAAAACATGCAGTTGCTCGCCCAAACTCAATCGATGCCTGGATATACAAACAAGCTGTTCTATACATTCACCAAACCGGGTAAATATCAGATTTTATGCCTGGAGTACTGTAGTGTAGGACATCATGCCATGATTGCAACATTGACAGTTAAGGAGAATGGAGGTACTTCAAATGGCCAGTGAAGTTGTCGTCCAACCGCTTAAAAAAATTGATGCAAGAACCTTTAAGGAAGTAGCTGCGTACCTCGTCGTAAGTGTGGCAGTCCTGCTTCTGATGATGATCGTCGGACTCTTGATGCTGCTCAGTCAAGGAAAAGTGATCAATCTGTCTCCCGATTTCTTCTATCAGATCATGACCTTGCACGGTACCGGAATGGTCGGAATCTCTGCATTGGGTGCAACTGCGGTCATGTGGTATTTTCTCGGACAGTATGTAGACTTAAACCGCAAAATTCTGCGGGCCAATCTCGTCTTGTCCCTTGTTGGTGTCGTCATGGTATTGGTTGCCATCTTTGCCTTTAAGTTTGGTGGTGCCTGGACTTTCCTCTATCCACTGCCAGCCATATCTGCGGGAATGTGGGGAAAAATGGGCGCTGCAATTTATCTGTCTGGAATGCTCATTTTGGGAATCGGCTTTTTATTGGTCTATCTGGAAATCGCTCGTGCCATCATCAAAGGCTACGGCAGCCTGGGTGCTGGTCTTGGTTGGCCACAAATTTTTGGCGGACAAGGAGAATACGGCCCTCCTGCAGCAGTAGTTGCCAGCACAATGGTTGTGATTGCCAATACAGTTGGTCTGATTGCAGGTGCAAGCATTCTCATGATGGAGCTAATTAATTTATTTGTCCCTGCCTTTACGATCGACCCGCTTCTCGCCAAAAACCTGATTTACGCTTTTGGTCATATCTTCGCTAACGTGGTTATTTATGCAGCCGTAATTGGTGTTTATGAGATTTTGCCACGCTACGCCAATCGCCCTTGGAAGTCCAATCGGATCTTTTTAATTGCTTGGAATTTCTCAACGGTATTTACAGTCATTATCTATCCCCACCATCTGTTAATGGACTTTGCCATGCCCAAATGGATGCTGATTATGGGGCAGGTTCTCTCTTATGCCAATGGTTTTCCTGTTCTTGTTGTCACGGCTTACGGTGCACTGATGCTCATTTATCGCTCTGGTATCAAATGGGACATTACATCCAGCATGATTTTCTTTTCCATGTTCGGTTGGGTCGCTGGAGTAGTTCCAGCCATTGTCGATGCGACGATTATCATTAACCATGTCATGCACAACACCAAATGGGTACCGGGCCACTTCCATATGTACATGGGTATGGGTGCGCTGACCATGATTTTTGGCTTTATGTATTATCTCACTCATACCGAGGCCAAAGAGAAGGATTCCCTATTTGATCGACTAGGTCTGTTCCTTTACGGCGTATTTTTCTTTGGCTTGACGATGTCCTTCCTCCTGTCTGGACGTGACAGTGCCCCTCGTCGCTGGGCGGTTCATATGCCTGAATGGGTCAGCTATGATCGGATTGGTGCGTGGTTTGCCATCGTCATCATTATCGCTGTGTTATTCTTCATGATTCGCTTTATCCGCAACATCAATAAAGCCCGGTCCTATCATGCATAGCTTGTTTCGCAGCATTGCCGCTTCTGTGGGTATTACCCTCCTTGGAGCAACTCTCTTCTGGTTTGGTACAGACGGCTTTCAAGCGTTCACTGCCGAGGCAGCACGTCAACTGCAAATCGAAAAACAACCGCAAAACCTGCCGGCTGTTTGGCTGGAAGATTCAAGTGGAAAGACATTTCAACTTCAGGACTATGCAGGCAAGATTGTATTGTTGACGTTTATGTACACAGGATGTGCGCAAACCTGCACGATCGTCGAAAGCAATTTTCGAGACGTTTACAAGTCCATACCAACGAAATTCTTGGGTAAGGAAGTCAATCTCATCAGCATCAGCTTCGATCAGGAACACGATACTCCTTCTGTATTAAAACGCTACGGCGACTATTACCAGGCGGACGGTGTTACCTGGAGAATGGCACGGGTTCTCCATAAACAGGAGCAGGCTCAACTGCTACAAAGCTTCGATGTAACAGTGATTCCGGACGAAAACGGGGGTTACGAACATAATTCTGCCTTTTATCTGGTTGATCGACAGAACCGCTTGGTAAAAATCTTTGATTACACCGACCCACAGACTTTCGTCGATACTATTTTGCCATTGCTTGGACGTGGATCATCATGAAGGGAAAATCAGATGTGAAAGAGATTGCAAAAGGAATTGGGTTACTCATTCTGTTGTCCTTGCCACCCATCGTCAGCTATCTGGAGTCGACCATGGCAGGCCAAATGTTTCTGCAAATGCCAGGACTTATCATCTGCGGGATGTTTATCGGCCGTGGCCTTCCATCACACTGGCCCCGCTTTGCAACGGGATTTAATCAGGGAGGAATTCCGGGAATTCTTCTGGTGACTATCGTCGTTAGCTACTGGATGCTTCCACGTGCAATTGATGCTTCTCTCGTCAATCCATGGATGGAGCTTGCAAAGTACACATCCCTCCCGTTGCTTGTCGGCATCCCCTTGGTGCTCAGTTGGCCCAAAATGGGATTTATCACAAAAAGCTTCATCTGGGCAAACCTGATCTCCATGTTCATCGTAATGGCCTGGCTCTATCTGGCCGCTCCCATCCGTCTGTGCAACAGTTACCTGACTTCACAGCAGCAGGTGGTCGGTTGGATTTTTCTCCTGCTGACTGCTGTTTCGATCGTCATGCTTGCGATTCCTGCGTTTGTGGGGAACGGGAAATCTGGGAATCAATTGATCGCAGACAAATAGAAAAACGGATTAGGATGATTTCATCCTAGTCCGTTTTTACTTCAAACCTGACATCCCTCACAATAAAACACTTTACGAGAGTTCAACGTCTCTTTCGTAATCGGAGTCCCACAACGATAGCAAGGCTCCCCTCCCCTGTCATACACCTGACAATGCTCGTTCATGCCTCCCGTTACTGTATCCCCCTCAAACAACGGGTGTTCCATGTATCCTCCATATTCCGTCGCTTCCTCTAACACACGTTTCATCGAATGATAGAGTTTTGTCATTTCGATTGAAAGGAGAGAAGAGATTTTTCTTGTGGGTAGGATGCCTGCCGCAAATACAATTTCATCCGAGTAGCAGTTGCCGATACCCGCCAGAAAGTGCTGGTCTACTAACACGGTTTTCAACACACTTTTCCCTTTCTTTTGCAAGATGGCCCTGAATTCTTTTTCGGTAAAGGCTGGGTCAAAGGGTTCTGGTCCGAGATCACCCAGTTCTGCCTCCAGGCCTTGAAGATCATAAAGATGCAAGTACCCCAAGCGAAGGTCATTGAAATAGAGCAGATTGTCTCCAAAAGAAAAGACTATCTGTGCTGTATTTATCTTCTCGTCATCTCTTGCTCCATAAAATAACCACCCACCAAGCATGAGATGTAAAAGCAAAATTTGTTCGGAATCCAGTAAGAACAACAGATGTTTCCCCCGTCGATAGACCGTTTTGATCGTCTTGTCTTTTGTACTTTGGATAAAAATTCCGGGATCCACATTCACCGATTTATGTCGATTGACGATGACGTCCTTGATTTTTCGGGTTGCCACCAAGGAAAGAAGGTTTTTACGATACGTTTCCATTTCAGGCAGCTCTGGCATAGGGTAATCCAACCTTTCTTTCCATTTTTTATAGTGTTGGCGAGAGGGATTCATTCTAATCCAAAAAGAAATCCCTCTTGACCATGTCAGAAAACCTAACATATAATTAACGCAAATCTACAGGTGGTGAAACGAATGACAACAATTCAAATTCGGGAAGCAGTGGAAAGCGACCTTCCTTCCCTTTTAGACATCTACAATGCTGTTGTCCGTACCTCTCCGGCAACATTCGATCTGGTAGAACAATCCCTGGAGCAACGCAAAAAGTGGTTTGCCAAATTCAATGATCAACACCCTCTGATTGTTGCCGACGAGAATGGAACGGTTGTTGGGTATGCCTCCTTAAGCACGTTTCGGGAAAAAGAGGCCTACCGCCAAACGGCAGAATCCTCCGTTTATATCCATGAAGAGCATCACGGAAAAGGTGTTGGCCGTCTTCTCATGACCAACCTCCTCCAGCGAGCCAAAGACCTCAAGTTCCACACCATTGTGGCTGGTATTACTGGCGGAAATGATGCAAGCGTTCAGCTTCACAAAAAGCTCGGCTTTCAGCAGGTTGGTGTGTTTCGTGAGGTTGGATTCAAGTTCGGAGAATATCATGATGTTGCGTTTTATCAGCTTTGGCTTGCTTAAAAGAGAAGTAGAGAACAACAGCAAAAAATCAAAAAGAAGAAGACGTCAGAATTTCCACAGGCAGTGGCAAATCTGGCGTCTTCAACGATTTCGACGTAGTGATTTATTTTGTTTTTAACTCACTTAACCACTCGGCAAGAATGGAAATATCTGTTTCATCCGTTAATAGTCCTGGTGGCATCGCTTCTTTGCCATCTCGAATGATCGCCGCAATCTCATCTTTCGAATACTTGGAACCTACTTCGGAAAGCGAAGGCCCGACGATTCCTTCCAAGTTCTGCCCGTGACAACCGCCGCACGACTGTTTATATATTTTTTGCGGGTCACTGGTATCTGAGTCGGATGTAGAGCCTATATATTCAACATCCGATCCGACCTCGCTATTCACTGTAATGTTTGTTCCTAATATGACTCCGGCAAGCAGTGTAATAGTTGACAACAATTTAATTCCGAACATCCTGGCACCTCATCTGGCAAAAGATTATTCATAAACTCATGGGAAAACTCTACAATTTGAAGATGCAAACCTTGCTAGATTTTACCATAAGAGTACCGTATTCTACTAGTAGTGCTATTTTCCGCTTATTTTGCATACATCGTAATAGACAAGTTTCTTTTCAGGAGTAAATTAATGGATTTTACTATTATCGTTATCTTGTTGTTGTCAGGGATTGTTTTTTGATTCTGGGTTCTGTTTTTCAGTATAGGCTCTATAAAATTATCGGATTGCTGTTATTTGTTGCATTTGGTTGCTTCTTTTTCTATTTGATATGGGCGATACGTCAGCTTAAGGTTGGCGCTAAAAATAAGTATTTTAATTCCCAAAAGAATAAGCCGACTCCACTTCCTGAGGCCGGTCTGAAGGTTTCAATCATTTGGCAAGGTACCAATAAAAGTTGGTACTTTTTGTTTTTTCGAAATTCCTTTTTAATTAACAAAGCACATTATATTTGGAGTGAATGAGATGCTGAAAGCAAAAACACTGCTCTATTACTATTTGATACTAACCGCAGTCTTTTTGGGCGGCAGGATGTACATCATGGAAACCTATCATATGAAGCAAGGTCCTGTTCCACCAGAAGCATTTCACAGATTAATGGAGTGGGTTAATCTATTCTCCTATTTCTACATTATCCCCCTCTGGTTGGTTGGGTTGATCAGTCTGATCCGCTTTTCCAGACGAAGAAACTATTCGGTAGTTCTTACTATTTTATTATGCGTATTGTACGTATGGTTGACGGTTATGGCAGCGATCTTTATCAAATTCGTTTTCCTCATTACGTTTTACGGGTTTGCTCCATAGGCTTGAATTTTGAATTTTCCTGCGAAAAGGGGGATTACCATGGAAAAGATAATCATTTACATATTGCTATTTCTTATAGTTTTGTTTTTACTTAGCTTCGTTGTCCTCTATCTTGCTTTTAAACAATTCCCGCTAGGTGGTTAAAAAATTACTCGCTCTTGAGGGGATGAAATCCCGCCTCCAACACAATGCCCTTCTCTTTATGAGACAGGGCATCTTTAATTGGATAATTACATTCAAACTACCGCATGCTATTTCAAAGGTGGTGGATAATAATGGACAAAAGTAAACCTACTCCCGCACACGAACCAACAGTCGCCCCGAGTATGAACGGTCACGATCCGCTTGAAGAAAAAGCAACGGCTGATGAAGTGGAGAAAGGTGAGTATACTTCTGTCACACGACTTTTTCTGGATCGCACACCGGAGGATTAGGAACAGGAATTTGTCCTGTTCCTTTTTTTATCACGACCATTATTGCCCAGCTAATAAATGAGTCAGCCCGTTCCCAAGAGCCAATTAATCCTTATACGGATCAAACTCATCCGCTCCAGCCATACAGACCCCGATGGGTTTCAAAACATGCATGACATCCAGCGTCTCCTTATGAGCATCAAGAACATCGGCTAATTTTTTATACACAAACGGGCTTTCATCTGTCCCCGCCCCACGAAGTTCGACACCATATTCCTTAATTGCTTTCGCCATCATCTTAGGCGTAATTTTCCCGCCACTACGGGTACGGGTTTTCCAGTTCATTTTTCCTGCTGCTTCCGTACGGCTCATGATCCGCCCAGCACCGTGCACTGTACTATAGAAAGCCTCTTTGTTTTCTTGCGAGTCCTTCCCTTTTACAATGACAGAAATGTCCCCCATACTTCCACCGATAAACCCTAATTGATTCGGTGCTGAAGGTGTTGCTCCTTTTCGAACGACCACGTACTCTTTCCCGTTGTGTTCTTCTTTCCAGGCAAAGTTATGATGATTATGCACTTCAAAGGTCGCTTTTGCACCTAATATATCCAATACCTGATCGATGACATAATCACGTCCAGCATACGCATATTTACCTGCCAAGGTCATCGCTTTGAAATACATCTCACCCACTTCACTGTTCAGATCGAGCAGAGATGGCGGTTGATCCATGCTTTCACCAGGAGCCTTATCCGAAAAATTACGACCATTCGCCAGATTTAAAAACCCACTCGCTGTTTTATGGCCAAACCCTCGACTTCCGAAGTGGTTGGCAATCCACATGGCTTTCGTAGATTCTTCGACGAAAATGTCCACAAAGTGGTTTCCACTTCCTACCGTTCCAAGCTGATTTTGCGCTAACGCCTTGAGAGAATCATGTTCTTGCTTCCCAATTTGTTTGTACACATACCAATCTTCATCATCAAAAAGCTCATGTTCTACTTTTTCGTTATTTGCTCGCCCAATTCCAAATGAGATTCTTTTCGCTATCTTATCCATGATCCGAGGCATGATATCCCTGATTTCATGGTATTTAAGATTTATCCGAACCGCCTTGTTCCCGCAGGCGATGTCATACCCTACCCCAGATGGAGAAATCTGACCATCGTACACCACTACTCCGCCGACTGGCTGAGAATAGCCTTTGTGATGATCGGCCATCAGTAAAACCTGTACGACATTCCCGTGTTGTGAGCAAGTAACAGCTTGTGATACAGCATTTTCAAGCGGATCTCCCCACACTCTTACATTATTAATTGTTTGGTACATTCAAGTTACGCTCCTTTTTTTGTCTGACTTCCTTATAGGAGGTCCAGATTGTAGTGTAAAAAAATCGCAAAAATAAAAAGAGTACCCCTACCTGCGGCACTCTTCGGCATGTGTGCATTATTAATCCTGGAACACAGGTAGGTGAAATCTGACCTGTGCAGCAATCGTTATTTTGGTAATCCAACACAGGGATTACTGACGAATGGAGACAGATCAGGGTATGAAATTGAGCATGACATGTGCAGCTCTGGTAATTGTAGTTTTGAAAATTGTTGCTTTGTTACTTGACTGTATCGAAGCATACCCAATTCACTCCTTTCACTCTGTCGTATTAGTAGTACATATTACACCATGTTAAATTTTCCAGTCAATGGTTTTTTTCGATCGATCTTTTCATTTGGAGGACTTTTACTGTTACCTACCTTGTGGAAGACCAGCTTTTCTTACTTTTTCTACATTCTTATTAATTGAATGCCTGATGAAATAGCTGTATAAAACCTTTTTTAACCCCTTGGCATTCGCCCCATGTCTTTTATAGAAATCGTCAGGTGAGTTGAATAAGCCAAAATCCTTGGCAATCCCTTTACTCTGAATAAAAGTGTTGCCACCTGTCCACTCTACCCCAGGGTCCTGTAAATTCTCTGTCGCAATCCCATATCCACAAAATGACGTGGTACAGTCATCAACAGTTCTTTGAATGCTAGTTAAATATTCTGCATCTAATATCAATCCTTCTAAAAAGATCCATTTATCTTCAAAGTAAACTTCCACCCAGCTATGAATAATTTCATCTGGAGCTAAATGGTAGGCTAAAGGAGTTAATGCTCCTTTCTGCAATTCTTTATAGATGGTGAACCCATGGAATCGGCACGGGATATCTACGGCTCGAAGCAGCGCCATAAACAGCGTGGCTTTCGTATTACATTGCCCGTATCCGTCAGCTAAAATCTCAGATGCCGTAAGATCATCAGAAGCATTATACCCAAACTTTATATCGTCTTTTACAAAATGATAGATTTGCTTGATTTTTTCTTCTGTTGAAAGCTTCTTCCATCCCTTTTCTATGACAAGCTTATGAATAGCTGGTGCGTTGAAATCCAGAATAGGTGTTTCATTCAGGTACTGTTTCATCTCTACCGTCTCCCTCAGATTTACTATCTTTACAGTAATACCTTTTGAGAGTTGATGCTTGAACGCAGTTGCTAACTTTACAGAGGGCGTGTGTTAGAATATGCCTTAGGAAAGAACCAGTTAAAGATTGCATCAAGTGATTTTGTATGAGGAATTGACTTATCTAAAGAAAAAAGAGGGGAAGACGGTCGTGAAACAGTTAACCGTTTATTTTCTTACTAATATAGGGGTTTGTCATGGCGATATAACCGACATTCAGCCACATTCCCATCATTTCATTCAGTTGTGTTTTGGGCTCCAAGCTGGATTCAGGATTATGCTTAATCAGCAGACATACGTTTCAAAAGCCTGCATAATCACAAATGATATTGAGCATCAGTATACAGGGCTTGATGAACATCAGGTGATTGTTTTACTTGATCCTGAATCGACGATCGGTCAGGACTTAAAGGCAAAGCTATTAAAAGACTTGTCAATCTTACAACTTGACTCAGATATAATAAAGATTTTTTATCTATTTGAAATGAATCCTTTACTGCCTCTAGATGAAGTTAGCGATGTCGTGGAGCGTTTATTTTTGCTTTTGTTAGGATATGAGAATTCCAAACCTAGCGTCGATTCAAGGATTGCAAGTGTTCAGAGTATTATAAAACATAACCCTAGCGAATATGACTCTAAATCACTCGCTGATTCCGTTTTTTTGTCTGAAAGCAGGCTCATTCACCTATTTAAGGAGCAGGTCGGAATCTCTATGAAACAATATGTCTTGTGGCAGAAACTCATGAAATCCATTACTTATATGATGAGTGGAGAAAGCTTGACAGTTGCTGCTGTTAACGCTGGGTTTGCTGACTCTGCTCACTTTTCCCGGACTTTTAAGCGGATGTTTGGGATTACACCTTCTGAGGTTTTTAAGAATGGGGATTTGGTTCGGGTGGTTGTTGGTGATCGTTATTAGATATGTTAAAAGCAGTTCGTTCTGACTATATAAAAATTTAACTACTTGATCGAGATCATGATGATGTGTTTTTTCAACAGTGAGTTAATGATCTCTAAGAAGAAAGATAGTGGGGAGAAGTCAAAAAAAGAAGACGGCAGAACATTCCACATACAGTGGCAGGTCTGTCGTCTTCTTGTATTTTTGCACAAAAAACCCCTGATTTCTCAAGAGTTTCAACATGCTATGTACGATGATTCAGACTGGTTTCGCACCAGCGCCCCCCCTGTCAAGATAAGTTGGTGAGTTTAAGGATATAGGTATTCTTTATCGAAAAACCAGTTTCTAATAGGTTTGCTAAATACGTAATTTAACCGATATTTCAATTTCGAGGAAGCAACTATACTTGGAATACGATCAACTGTTATCTATGTATATCAACTTGCGGTCAGGATATCTAAGGTTCCATTGCGACGATTTGCTTCTTTCTTGCGATTATCTGTCGGATGGAATGCCTTTGGTTTTAATATGGGAGGTTACAAATGGATCAGGATCGAGAATCTTACCAGTATGACACATGGAAGGATAGAGAAGCTGAGCTGCAGCGATTGCGGAAGCAGGCCAATCTTTTGATCAATAAAGAACTGGATATGCTAAATCGCTTTGGATTGCGAGATGGAATGTGTGTGTTGGACGCTGCTTGTGGTCCAGGTCAGTTTTCAGCCACACTGTCGAGTGTTCTGCCAAACAGTAAGATTATTGGAATCGATATCAATGAAACATTACTTGAGGAAGCCAAAAGAATGGCTGAAGCGGGGAATACCAAGGTTTTGTTTGAGCAAGCTGATGTGTATGATCTACCGTTTTCTGAGGATTTCGACTTTATTTATTGCCGATTATTGTTTCAGCATCTGTCGAATCCCCAAAGAGCATTGCAATCCCTTTATAAAGCGCTGCGACCGAATGGCATTCTCTGCATCATGGATATTGATGATGATTGGCTGGCAATCGAACCTGCTGTGCCGGTCTTCGATTATTTGCGTGAACGTTCTTGTGAATACCAGGCACTACTGGGCGGTGACCGAAGGGTGGGCAAGAAGCTCCGTAATTATTTGAAGCATGCCGGGTTTTCCCAACTGCAGGTGGATCTGATAACGACACATACAGATGAAATCGGCATTGATCTGTTCATTGACATTATCGCCAGCTTCCGTGTTGAGCAGGTTCGAAATCTGGGAGAACAGGATGCCGACAAGTATTTGCAACAGTTGAGAGATACAGCCCGAGAGAACGATTTGTTCGGCATCGTCACTCCCTTTGTCGTGGCAGGTCGAAAAGGATAGGAATCATGTGAGAGGGGCTATTTAATATGAGCAACAACATAAGCAAAACGATCGCCTATCAAAAAGTTCACACCGAAACGGAAGCTGAACAAATCTACCGATTACGATACGAGATTTATGTGCGAGAGTTTGGTTGGGCCTATCAGGCGGATCATGAGCTGGAGCAATTTCACGATGAAATGGATGAGTGGGGACATTGCTTTTACGCAATGAGAGATACGGAGATGATCGCTACATCACGTGTAAACATTGGAAGGGCAGGCGATTTTTCATCTTACTATCGAAAAATCCTGCTACTGGACAAATTTCAGCAGTATCGTCCTGATGAACCTATTCTCGCAGTGGGAACTCGTTATGCTCTTCGCCCCACCTATCGTAATACGAAGGTGCTTTTGAAGATGATTGAAATGGTAGTTGAACTGGCAGTCAAAGACGGTGCTCATTTTTTCTTAATTGCGAGCCATGAAAGACTGGTTCCCCTCTATCAGAGGTTAGGTTGGCGAAAATATGCAGCTCCATTTGATGATGGTATTGCCTGGCAGTGCCCGATGGTATTGGTTCTTGACGATGTAGTCTACTTGCGGGAGCAAAAGTCTTTTTTACTATCGGCGCTCATGCAGCGGGAGGCCGATACGGAAGCTGTCGATTGGTTATTGGAGCAAGAGATGGGTGTATTTGCGCTGGAAGATTGAGTAATTAGACACTCAATTTATCTGCACTTCGAACAGAAAGATTACATCTGGTCTGAGCTGAATACTGGAAAAAGTCGTATGAGGGAAAAACTCGCGTATGGTTTGATGAGGTGGAGTTGAAATGAAACAAACGGCCCGAAGTCCTTACTTCATTTTCGGTTCTCTACTCTACGCTGCATAATATCTGACCCTCGTCCGAATAGATGGGGGTTTACTTACGAATGAAGGTTCAATGATGCGGTGACCGCTGCTCTTCCAGATACAATCGTATATCCCTTGGCCTCATAAGCAAGCCCCCAGAAAAGCTCAAACCAGCTCTCCACCCCGGAAACCAAACGATGCCAATATCATCACAAACAGCAGTACATCCCCTTCCGACGAGAACACTTGTTTGGTATAATGTAAATACAACCATTCATTCTTATTAGGAGGGGAAATTATGACAGAAAAAAGGGCACGGGCTTTTTCAAAAAATTGTAGGATAATATCTATTGGTAATTATTTGCGTGAAAGTAACTCAACATATGAAATTAACAGCAAGATGTCCACGTACTGGAGTAATTTAATGAAACCAATTGCTATTGACCTTTTTTGCGGAGCCGGAGGAATGAGTGAAGGCATACTCCAAGCCGGATTTCATATTGTTTTTTCAAGTGACATTAACGAGTCTGTACAACAGACCTATTTGAACAGACACGAACAACTAGGGTTACATCAAGGTATAAATACACATTTTGAACTTTCTGATGTCAGAGAGTTGTCTGGAGGTAAAATCCTTAGTGCTATTAAGAATCTTGAACTATTTAAGGAACGAGTTATACCTACAATTGACGTAATTTTTGGTGGTCCACCTTGTCAAGGGTTCAGTAGAGCAGGTCAAAGAATGAAAGATGATCCTAGGAACCTCTTATTTCGGGAATACCTAAGAATCGTGAATGAAATCAGACCGAAATATGTTGTCATGGAAAATGTCGAAGGGTTCTTAGATACAAAGCTCCAAGGTTACTTAGGTGTTAAAGGAAAGACATACGAAGATGATATGTTTCTCCCTGATATTCTACTGGAGGAATTTAATCAGATTGGATACCTTACCTTGAAGCCTCGAGTCCTAGATGCATCAGATTTTGGCGTACCCCAGAGAAGAAGGAGAGTTATTTTTATCGCTTATGCCGAAGGACAACCTTCACCACAATATCCAGAACCGATAACACCATCAGATAATCAAAAAGTTACAGTTCTCGAAGCAATTGGTGACTTAATAGTCAATCCTTCTTTGCTTTCACAAGTCGCCCCTAAAAGTTCAGTGTACCAAAGAGAATCAAAGGATGGCAGAACACCCACAACTAACAATTTACGTGTATCTAACCACCATTTTACTTTTAATCACGCACTTTCAAAACATAGTTTATTAATTACCGAACGATTCTCATTGTTCCGCCAAGGTGAAAGTTCCGCAATGCTAATGAAAAGGATTCTTGAGGAAGGAATCGATTTAAGAAAATACCCTTCCCTTTTGCAGGAGTGTCAGAACAAGCTAGGGCAAGTATACGATATAAATGATATTGTTCAGAAATTTTCGAATGGAAACATCAACGATAAAATGATTGAGTCCTTACTGACAAAAAAGAATAGTCGTATTAGGCTATTGAGCACAGGATTAGCCCCAACAATGGTAACATTGCCCGATGATTTTTTATCACCATTCGAGGATAGAATCTTAACAGTACGTGAGATGGCGAGATTCCAGTCTTTTGATGATAGTTTTGAGTTCCTCGGTAAACGCACTACAGGTGGACATAGACGAAAAGTTGAAGTCCCTCAATACACCCAAGTAGGTAACGCAGTTCCACCACTATTAGCAAAATCAATTGCGCTAGAAATTAAGAAAGCTATTCAACGAACTTCTGATATTCTTACGGCAATGTAAAAAAATTCATTATAAATTTCCCCTACTAATCCTAGTGGGGGGAATTTATGCTTGTAATTAGGTATCTAATTACAACCTCTGTAATCACCTTATTGCATCAAACCTTACTGTAGTTGAGTTTAAATCTAATGAGCAAATACTATTAAAACATTGACTCAATTTCTTCATGAGATTCATACAGTGGAACAAAGTTCCTTTTAGCAGGAAAAATGCAGCTCAAGGAGTGGCTCAAGGAAAATATTCCAGATCAAAAGATAATAAATCTTATGCTTTGAAAGGCGTGGAATCATTAAAACAGAATCCTTCTTTTGCACAAAGTCCATCTTCATTATGGAAGGCTATAGGAATACCAATAAGTCATAACTACCAGATGGATGTTGTTATTTCATTGTGGGTTAATAATTTAATAATAAGTTAAGATGAAGGTCTTGGATCATTTGATGTATTTGAGATATTTAGCGGAGCAAGAGATTAAGAAATGACAACGAAACACGCAATAAATATTACCTGTCTCATTATTTTCAGTATCATAGGGGGAATATAGTGAAAACCGCTCAGAATAATGTTAAAGAATTTATCACCGATTTTCTTACTCCCTTTTTAAAAGAAAATAGATACAAAAAATCAGGTATTCTTTATTATAAACCTGTTAATGGGTTTTCTTTCATCATAGAAATGCAGTCTAGTTTATTTAATTCAAAGGAAGAAACTCAATTTACTTTTAATGTTTCACTGTACGTTCATCACTATAGATATCTTAATAACACTGAGCCTCCTAAATGTCCCACTAAACATTCATAATTTAATACCACCACCTAAGCGAAGTGAACATATATGTGAGGCATAAGATAAGTAGTACACGATAAACCAAGTAAGTAAACTCTCCACCGTTTCAAAGGAGATAATTGAAGACTTTGAAAACCACATATTCCCTTATCTCAATCAATTTGAAACTTTAGAAAATATTATTCAATTGGATACGATTCATTATCAATTCCTCATAACAAGGCTCTTTGTTTTCCCGTGCAATTAGCTATGCTATTAATAGGATTAGAAAGAAAAAACGAGGCAGATCAGTTGTTCCAGACTCTATGGATCAAGAATGCTAAGCGTGTTGATCCTAAAGCTGCGGAATATCTTGAATGGTTAAAGGGAAGAGCATGGTTTTAGGAATTGAAGTTCCGAATGTCTAACAGACCTTATAAGAGGCTGATAAAGAAGGCACTGGAACATATAATGTATTTGGCGGAGCAGGAGAATAAAAAGAAATGACCAAATCTGATTAAGCTTAGTTAGGAGATAAATATGAGGAAAATTGACGAATATAAACAGTTAATTGATGATTTAGTGGTTATACGTCCATCCGTACTAGTTAGGTGGGTGAAAGAAAAGGGATGGCCTGAAACTCCTGAAAATGAGAAAATAAACCAGTTCTTATCAAGCTTAACGCACGATCAAAAAGAAATCCTTGCAGATATAGTCCAACAAGCAAGAGATGGCGGTATTCACGATGTATTAGTGAAATTAAATGATAAAATTTCAATTGATGACTACAGAATTACTGTAAATGGTGAAGAACTACCAGTTGAGCCTTTTGGCACCCAATTATACTTTGATTGGACTTGTAGAAGTGAAGGTGATGATTGGCCTGAACCGGAATAAAAAATTCAACTCGTTTTAGTTAAGGTGGGATGGTAACTTGAATAAATATGGACAGGCTGCAGTTATGGCTGTGGAGTTGCTTCATTCAAACCATGCTCTCTCCCCTCAGGATGCCTGGCAGAAAGCAACAGGAGAATTATTCAGTAAAAGCACACATGGCCAAGATAAAGATTGCCCGAGAAGTGCTTTCTTAGGGCTCTGTGAGGAAGGTTTCGTTCAAGGAGTGGTTTCAGGAAAATACACTGGGTCAAAGGCCAGTAAAGGCTACGCATTAAAAGGTGTGGAATTATTAAAGCAGAACCCTTCCTTGGCAAAAAGTCCATCTACATTATGGAAGGCTATCGGTAAAGGGAAACGTCATAATAGTCAGATGGATGTTGTAATTTCATTGTGGGAAAATAATTTAATAATTAGATAAGAAGAAGGTTTTGGGCAATGTGAGGTGCTTGAGGTATTTGGCGGAGCAACAGAATAACAAAACAAATGACAACGAGGTTATTCTAGTTTCCCTCATTGTCATTTGTTTTGTTATTTACTAAATGCCCCAGTACTCTAAACCTGCCCAAAAAGAAGGATGACACCATTGATCTGAGTTTAAAAGTTTTCTTTGAGCTTCACACAAAATTTCTGGGATACTATTATTATCTTTCTGCATTTCATTCAAAAGTGAATTTAGTATTTCTAAACATGGTCTAATATCAACATCCCATTTACAAAGGACCGCGTTGCCATTTGTACTAACTACATTCGCCCAAATTCCCTCACTTGTTTCAACCTGCCCTATAAAAGGAATCCCACTACCACATGAAATTGTAATTAAGGTCTCACAATTATCACAAATATCTTTTAAATCTTCTGCCCAGATGGTCTTTTTATTATGTCCTTGTAATACATGGGCTCCACTAAGATCTCCAGCGCTAGGGTGTGGAATTCCATGTGCAATTATTATTAGTATCTTCGGTTTTTGCTCCTCCGCCTTAGACTCTAATTGTGAGTAGTCCTCAAGAACCTCAATCATTTCGAATTTATTTTTATCAAACCAAGTTTTTGCTATATGAATAGCATCGTTTTTTGCTTTAAAGGGGGCGCCCAATGTAACTAAACATTTTTTGTTAAACATATCGCTTTTAGACAGATTCTTATGCATTAATTCTCGAGGATCTACCACATTACATATACTCGATACACTGCATATTAACCACGTTTGATTACTTCGCATTAGTGCTGAAGAAAAAAACGGCATACTCATATCAGGACAAATATATAGCTTTTTGATACTTTTTTCATGTAAATAGCTAAAGATAGGTTCGTAAATCATTCTTGTTATACTTTCACATAATTGCTCTATTTGTTCATCACGATTTCCTCTACCATCATAATTTGTTAGTTTCTCACCTAAAATTTTTGACATTGACCTAAGATCGTTCACGTCACTTGGTATTAGCCCAATTTGTAAAGTTTTTTTTGTTACTAATAGGAATGCAACTCCAACCTGGGTAAGAACATATTGATAAAAAAGATCGTCATCTTCTAAGAATTTTTGAATTTCTTCGGAATCAAACTTTTGATAGATGTGAAGCTGTGAGTAATAAGGATGCTTCTGCGTAAGTTCTTGCCTAATTTTCTCTAATTCTTTTGTCGTTTTTTTATAAGCCTCCACATCTACTGATTTTTCTATTCTAGTTAGTTCATCGAGTAAGTTTTTATATTTCTTTTCCAATTCTAATAGCTCTGATGTAACTTTACTACTATACGATCTTTTTTCAATTATGGTGCGCGGCGTTACAAAAGCAAATGTGCCAATTAGTTCTATTAAGGCACTTTCTTTTTTTTCTTTTGGAGTTAAGGAACTTAAAAATATCAGAAGATTTATCTCAAGACTAGTTCTATAAATTTTTTGATACATTTCGGTTAGAGAAGCTCTTTCTGTAGCATGAAATAAACTTCTGCGACTACTTTCAATGTCATCTATCGCAATAGTAATCAATTCCTTTGCCTTAATAAGATCTACTTCTATTTTAGTTGATTGGGCCATAATTACTTGTACAAACATTAATATCGCCTTTGCTCTTAAATCTAGCCTTGCACTCAGGATCTCAACGGCTTCTGATGACATTTTCATTATTAAATTATATCCTTCATCTTCTTTGTCAGTTTTTAAACAACTTGAGATGAAGTTCGAGAAGTGTCCTGCCCACTCTAGATCATGCTTGATATTATCACCTATCACTAATGGCTTTAATAATTTATACACACTAGTCCAGTCATCTTTAACTATTGCTGATTCAATTTCTACAAATTTGTTATCAACTCCTAAATAATTTGAAACCTTCATAAGTAAATCAGATATTACTTCCTTTTCCTCCGCTTTAAAAAAGTTATTAAATTCAATCCCCCACTTAAACACCAATTGTAAACAATCTTGCATAATACTCAAATTTTCTAACTCAATTGCCAGATCTATAGCCACAATTGCACAGCTTAGCCCCTCTACTACTCTTCCGAGCCTAAATTGGGAATTAGCCCAAGCAGAAAAACCTAATGCCTTGGAATATTTTCTAATAATGGGGTCAGCATTTGTATTACCTATATAAAAAATAGAGATTGCAAAATTTATGGCATTTTGATTTTCTCCACACAGTGAATAAATATATGAGCTTTCATATCTAATCCAAAGCCTATCGAGTGTTGTACCTTCCTTTTCGCTTACAATTAACGAACCATTTATTAATTGATTTATATCATCTTTTGGAAATAACCCTAGTTTCCCAGTTTTTATTCTATATAGCATTTCAATGACTGTCTTTACTTCAACTTCCAGATTTTCTTTATTCTCGTTTTCCTTCAAAACGTTTAATATATATGTACTTTTATTAAAGTGTGCGATATCAGTTGACATCCAGCTTTTTAATCGGTTAATTAACTCTGTTGATAAATATCTCTTCCAAATCATTTCATTTTGGGCTTTCTCAATGAAATCCTGCCAAATGACGTAACCATTTTCAATTGACGATAAGGGTTCAAGGCCCTTTAGAAGTTCAGTAACGATTGTTTTTGCTAATGTTTGTGCATCTTTTATTTTCTCAAATGGCTTGATTTTTCCAAGAGCAAGAGATGAAAAAATTGGATCTTTTAAAACCATAAATTTATATTGAGTTGCTTTAATAATATTTTCATACTTACAGTTGAGCTTTTGCAAAAAATCATATGCTTTAAAAGGGCTATTATATAAATGCCACCATATCAATCCCACTCTGTAATACGCCTCTTGTTCTACTTCAGGATGTTCTAAAGAAATAGCTAGTATATAACTTTCGGCATCTTGTCCACTTTGTGGAGGAGCACCTTGAATATCACAAACGCGTGCCATTAGTTCAAAATAAATATTTCCAGTTAGGTCACAAAGTTTTCTGTAATACTCAGAACTTCTAATAAAATTATTTGTTTTATTATAGTAATTAGCAGCCTCATGTAAAACATATTCCAGATCACTATTTTCTTGTTCTCCCAAACTTAACCATTTCTCCAGTTCATCATTCTCATTCATTTTTTTAGATACTCTAATTAATGCTCGTATTAATCCTGGAACAAAAGGATCTCTGCTATATATTTCTTGTAATATTACTAACGCTTCTGCTAGCTCATTCTGACTAATTAATAATTCTGCCATAATTAATTTATCACTGTCATTTATAAAGCCATATATCTGTTTTAGAATCTGTAATGATTCATTTCTGAGGCCCAATTTAATATAAATTTCGGACTTTAGGAATAGATACAAATTATTGGAAATTTTATCTTTATTTTCTTCTATTGTGTTTAATAAAGATTCTAATTCTACTTTATCAGTGGCAATGAGTACATCATACTGTATATCACGTAAATACTGATTCGTTTCAATGATTAGATATGAAATTTCAGGATCCTTTTTTTGTTGAAGTTGATTGCTTATTTGTTCATGCAAACGTTTATCAACGGAGATTATTGCAATAAATTTTGAATCCATTGTTATATCATCACTAATTATTTTTAATTTGTCTGTTACTTCATTCCAAGGAATATCCTCTTCTGAATAAATTCTTAACTTTAAGTCATCATATTCCCTTATAACTCTGCCTTCTCCAACATATTTATTAAAGAGTCTTTCACATCCAAAAAGGACAAATGTATCTTCTTTTCCTATTCTCCGAGTTAATTCCAAAATATGAATAGTTTCTTTTGATTTTGGTATAACTACCTCTATTCTATTTAACCATGCATCTTTGTTTTTATCAGAAATGTCCGAACTAAGCTGAGCTATTTTTTTACAAAGTTCTTCAACAGTGCCTTTCAATGTACAAAACATTATTTTTCCTTGAGTCTTATTTTGAAACTGTTTTATTATATGTGAATGCTAATCTAATTCTTGACCACCTTGTGGTATAACGCTCATAAAAAAGTTGACCACCTGAGCACCTCTTTCCTGTATCTTGGAGTTGTCGAG
>NZ_JBNCMT010000052.1:0-25870 GCF_049846925.1 Brevibacillus nigriterrae | reverse complement strand
CTCTTCCTCAACAAATTGATAGTCCTTAAAATTCTGTAACTTCAATTGTTCTTCGGCAGATGCACGATTCAAGCCGATAAATTGAGGCATCGGAATATTTTGCTGTCCCTTGCTGACTACAATGAGGACTTCCCCATTTTCTTTCAATCGCATCGGCGGTGCAGGATTTTGTTCGGTTACAATCCCCTCTTCCTGCGATGAAAAGGTGTATTCCACTTTGGGAATAAGCTTTGCTTCCCGAATTTTGGCTTCAGCAATTTCCACCTTCGTGCCCTGGACAAGCGGAACAGGATATTCAGGGACATGGAAGATTTCCATCGCATAATTAAACCCAACGAATGCGAGAACGATGAACAACCCGATTGCACCGATCCAACTGATTGCTTTGATCCACAAGTTCGGTTTCTTCTTCTGTTCTTCATCCGGTCGAATGCGAGTGCGATTCTGCTGTTCTTTGTTGGCTTGCTCCAGCATTTCCGGCGTAATCGCAGGAATCACCCTGGTCTGTTCGTCGTCCACTGGGAACTCAATTTTCGGTTCGTTTTGACGCTCCTTGGTCAAGCACGTCTCCAGATCAAGCAACATTTCACGAGCAGAGGCATAGCGAAGGAACGGGTCCTTCACCAGCGCTTTTAGAATCACGTTCTCTACGCTTTGTGGCAGATTGGGGTTAATCTCTCTCGGATGCGGCAGTGGTTCCTGCAAATGCTTCAAGGCTACTGAAATCGGCGAATCTCCCGAGAAAGGCAGCTTGCCTGTTACCATTTCATAGAGAACGATACCTAAGGAATAAATATCCGATTTTTCGCCCGTAACCCCGCCTCTTGCCTGTTCAGGTGAAAAATAATGGACAGAGCCGAGCACAGAACCCGTATGTGTAATTGTTGCTGAGGTAACAGCCCGGGCAATCCCGAAGTCTGTTACTTTGACTCGACCATTGTTGCCGATCAGAATGTTATGCGGCTTGATATCACGGTGGATAATCTGATTCTGATGAGCGTGATCCAGTGCATCACAAACCTGAACGGCAATCCGCACTGCTTCCGCCGTAGGGAGTGCTCCCTGTTGGTTGATCAAGTCTTTTACCGTTAGACCTTCTATGTACTCCATTACCATGAAATACGTGTCTTCATCTTCTCCGACGTCGTATACACTGACAATATTGGGATGGGACAAACTGGCTACTGCAATAGCTTCCCGACGAAAACGATTGACGAAATCTTCATCTATCCCGAATTGTGGTCTCAGCACCTTGACCGCAACTGTTCGATTCAATACGAGGTCTCTGGCTCGATAAACAATCGCCATTCCCCCGCCGCCAATCTTTCGCTCAAGCTGGTAGCGTCCTCCTAAACGTTGACCTTCCATTCCTCTCACCCCTCTTTCCGACTGACGTCAGAAGGCATGGGAATGTTGCGTACAGCAACACAGGTAATGTTATCTTCGCCTCCAGCGTCTAATGCATGTTGTATGAGAGCATCCACTTGTTCTTGCAAGGAGAGAGGTTCTTTCAGCCATTTTTCCATGACAGCGATTGGCACTTTATTGCTTAATCCGTCTGAGCAAAGCAATACGACATCACCTTGTGACCATGCAAATTCACCAAGCTCAATCAGGACGGATTCCTCCGTTCCGAGCGCTCGCATCAATACGTTTCGCTGCGGGTGGTGAATCGCTTCCTGTTCTGTGATTTGCCCGTTGCGAAGAAGCTCTTGAACCAGTGAGTGATCCTCCGTACGTTGTGTCAACACACCATTTACAAACAGGTACATGCGGCTGTCACCTATGTGAGCAATTGATCCGCTGTCTTCCCCAACAATAGCGGCAACCACTGTTGTACCCATCCCGTTGCATTCCGGATGATCCTCTGCATATCGAAACACTTCCTGGTTGGCAGAGAGGATTGCATTCATTAACTTCTCTCGCTCATCCTCTTTGGAAAGCTCATCTTGCGTATCACGGAACTCCGCAAGAATTCGCTCAACTGCCATTTTGCTTGCTACGTCACCTGCTTGATGTCCCCCCATGCCATCAGCCACGATAGCTAGAACTCGGCCTTGCAAGTCAATTACATAGGCAAAATAATCCTCGTTAATCTGACGCACGCAGCCGATATGGGTCTTCATCGCAATTTCCATCCGTTTCACCTCGCCGATTCTTTGGCGTGTTGTGCGCGCAACTGTCCACAAGCTGCTGCAATATCACTTCCATGCTCACGCCTGATTGTTACATTAATCTTATGTTTGTCTAGGATTCGTTTGAAATCGAAAATCTGATCTCTGGGAGTACGTACATAGTCTCGCTCTGGCACATAATTCACCGGAATCAGGTTGACGTGGCACATAAGATCACCTATTAGACGGGCTAACTCTTCTGCATGTTGCTGTTGGTCGTTCTGTCCACCAAATAAACCGTATTCAAACGTGATGCGACGACCTGTTTTGGCGACATAGTAGCGGCATGCCTCCATTAATTTCTCCAGTGGGAATCCACGGTTTACCGGCATCAGTTTCGTCCGAAGCTCGGTATTAGGTGCATGCAAGGAGATAGCCAGATTGACTTGACCGCCTTTTTCAGCGAATTCATAGATTTTCGGGATGATGCCACTGGTGGAAACCGTGATGTGCCGTTGTCCAATTGACAATCCTCGGTTGTCATTGATGATGTTGAGGAACGAGAGCAGGTTGTCAAAGTTCTCAAAAGGCTCCCCGATGCCCATGACAACCACATGACTCGCCCGTCCCTCTTCCACGTCAAGAGCACGCTGAGCCATTAATACTTGCGAGACGATTTCTCCCGCTTCTAAATTACGCTTCAACCCACCCAAAGTAGAAGCACAAAATGTACAACCAATTCGACAGCCTACCTGTGTCGTGACACAAATGCTATTGCCGTAGTTGTGGCGCATGATCACTGTCTCGATGGCGTGCCCGTCAACAAGCTGAAACAGGATTTTGATCGTGCCGTCGGTAGACTGCTGTCTCGTAATCTCTTTCAGCGCATCCATCCGAAAGCTCTCAGCCAGCTTTTGACGCAGTTCCTTGGAGAGATTGCTCATTTCATCAAACGTGTAAATCCGTTTCACGTAAAGCCAATCAAAAATTTGTTGAGCACGGAACGCTTTTTCCTGGTTTTCCGTCAGCCAATTCTTGAGCTCATCTAATGTTAAACTGTAAATTAACGGCTTGTGTCCCGTTAAACTCTCTATCGCCATTTGTATATTCACCTTTTCTGTGAAAAACGTCTTGACGCTTTTCATAAACTTATTTTTCATTGTACCCTTTTCCATTCAAAAGGAAAAGGAATGTAGCACAAAGGAGTGGACTACCGCACCACACACGGAAGGGCCACTCCTCAAAGATCGTTATAAAGAAAAACTACGCTTCTTTTCTGCGAATGCGAGAGATAAAGAAGCCATCGCTTGAAAACTGATGCGGAAGAATCTGAATAAAGCCCTGTTGTCCATCGGCGAGCTTCTGGACGGCAGGAGGAAGATCTTGCGTAAGCGACAGATCCCATTCATAATCAGGGTTCTCCTGTAAAAATCGTCCCACCAGGTGCTGATTTTCTTCCGGCTCCATCGTACAGGTACTGTAAACCAGAAGCCCACCCGGTTTCAGCAGTTTTGACACTTGCGTAATCAGTTCGAATTGAACCTTGGCAATGTCTTTGATATCCTGTTCTGTTTTGTTCCATTTGATATCGGGTTTTCGACGGATGACACCGAGTCCCGTACAAGGAGCATCCAGGAGAATACGATCAAACAGACCAATCTCTTGATTGGGCAAATCTGCCGCATCAGAGACAAGAGTTTTTACGATGGTAATTCCCAGTCGTTTCGCTGTTTGCCCGATTAATTCCCGTTTATGCGGGTGAACATCACAAGCGACGATTTCTCCCTGATTGTCCATCATTTCTGCGAGATGGGTCGTTTTGCCACCTGGGGCAGCGCAGGCATCCAGCACCCGCATTCCCGGCTTCACGTGCAAGGCGGGAGCAACCAGCATCGAGCTTTCATCCTGAATGGTCATGAACCCATCCTGAAACCAGCTTGTGCCTGCTGCATGACCCGAGACGACCAACCCGTCAGGCGATAGAGTCGAAACAGCCACTTCTGGTAAATCCCTTTTCAGATGAGCCAGCAAATCTTCCTGTGCGATTTTTAACCGATTCACACGGACAGAGGTGTGCGGGGGCAAATTGTTCGTTTGACAAATGGCCCGAGTTGCTTCTTCTCCGTACAATTTCAACCAGCGCTTGACTAACCAGATTGGATGAGACTCTTCGTAAGCGATTTGCTCGGCAACACTTCCCTTGGGTGCCGTTGTCCACGTCTCAGGCTGTCGAAGCACATTGCGCAGGACTCCGTTTACAAGTGAAGAAATGCCCTGATGTCCCTTGCGCTTAGCTATCTCTACTGCTTCATGCACAGCGGCCCGATCAGGCACCCGATCGAGATAACGAACCTGATACAAGCTCATCCGAAGCAGGTTTAATACCCACGGTTGCAATTTTTTTGTACCGCCTTTGACGAAGCGGGTAATGACGGTATCCAAAGTCAACCGTCGCTGAATCGTTCCGTAAACAAGCTCAGTCACCAGCCCAGTGTCTTGCGGGCTGAGCTGATGGGATGAGAGTACATTTTTTAATTCGAGATTGCTGTAGGATTGATGTTCATCCACACGAGTCAGAATCTCTAAAGCAACGTCACGTGCTCCGTTTATTTTTGTCCTAGCCACACTTAAACTTCTCCCAACTTAGAACCGACTTCAGTATGGGAACCGGCACCTTTGAGGAAATCAGCCATGCTCATCCGCTTCTTGCCTTCGGGTTGCAGTTCCGTGATTTTGACGCTTCCCTGTCCGCAAGCTACAACAAGACCATCCGTTTCACGACGAATGATCGTTCCCGGTTCACCTAAAGTATCGTTAAATGAAATTTTTTCCACCCACCAGATTTTCCATACCTTGCCTTCGAATTGTGTATACGCTACAGGCCAGGGATTAAGACCTCGAACCTGATTATAAATACTTTCAGCAGACCCCGTCCACTTGATCCGTTCATCTTCCCGCTTGATATTGGGAGCAAAAGTTGCTTCCGCATGATTCTGCGGTTCGGCCTGGATATCGCCTGCAAGCAGTGCGGGCAACGTCTCTACAAGCAGGTTGGCTCCCGCTATTGCCAGCTTGTCATGCAGAGAACCAACTGTATCACGCTCTTCGATTGGTACAACCACTTTGGAAATCATGTCGCCTGCATCCAGTGCCTCGACCATGTACATGATGGTGACGCCTGATTCCTGCTCAGCTTCGACAATGCATTTATGTATAGGAGCCCCGCCTCTGTATTTCGGCAAGAGGGAGGCGTGTACGTTGATACAGCCGTGTTTGGGCGCATCCAGCAGCTCCTTCGGCAAGATTTGTCCGTAGGCTGCTGTAACGATCAAATCAGGTTTGGTCTCACCTAGAATCAATTGGAGTGCTTCGCTTTGGCGAATTTTCTCCGGCTGATAGACAGGCAAGCCGTGACGCAATGCTGCTTCCTTCACTGGAGGAGCAGTAAGCACCTGTTTTCGGCCGACAGGACGGTCAGGCTGTGTCACGACACCTACCACCTGATACCCTCCTGACAGCAGCGCCTCCAGGCTTTGCACAGCAAAATCAGGCGTTCCCATAAAAAGGATTCGTATGTCGTTCACGATTACTCCCCTTCCTCTTCTGGTTTCACCTGATATACCTTGTCGGCTACATCAATGAACAGTACTCCATTCAAATGGTCAATTTCGTGCTGAGCACAACGAGAGAGCAAATCATCTGCTTCCATTTCAAAAACGTTGCCATCCCGGTCTTGTCCACGCAGCTTGATCCACTTATGACGGCGCACATCGCCACGCAGTCCCGGAATACTCAGGCAACCTTCCGGATAGTCAAATTGTTCTCCTTTATGTTCAAGAATGACTGGATTTACCATCTCGATCAGGCCATCTCCACAATCCATGACGATGACTCGCTTGGAAATCCCGACTTGTGGCGCTGCCAGACCTACACCGTCCGCATCGTACATGGTATCTGCCATGTCATCGAGTAATTTGTGCAAATTGGCATTGAACTTCGTGACTTCCATTGCTTTTTCTCTCAAAATTGGATCAGGGTGTTTCACAATTGTACGAATCGCCATGTTTTTTATCCTCCTATAAAAGCACCTGTGGGTCCAAATCGACTGTCACCTGAACCTGATGCTGTTTCATTTCCTCTTCAAAATGAGCAACCAACTGTGCCAATAACTCGACCAATTTGGGCTCATCACGATATTTTAGCATGAGTTGGAAGCGAAATCTATCTTTGATCCTAGCAATCGGCGAAGCGACGGGTCCCAGCAATTTCGTCGTAGGAGCGATCCGTGTCCGCAAATAATGCGCATATTGCTCCGCTGCACGAATGACCATGGGAACATCCTCATGAGAAAATGTGATCAGCACCAGCCGATAAAACGGAGGATACCCTGTTATTTTTCGATATCGCATTTCCTCTTCATAAAAAGCCTCGTAGTCATGCCTTGTCGCATGCTGGATGCTGTAATGCTCAGGCGTGTACGTCTGAATCAATACGTCTCCCTTCAATTCATGGCGTCCGGCGCGCCCGCCGACTTGTGCCAGCAGTTGGAATGTCTTCTCCGCCGCCCGAAAATCAGGAAGGTGTAGCGAGGTGTCGGCTGCGATCACACCGACTAGGGTTACCCTCGGAAAATCCAGTCCCTTGGCAATCATTTGCGTCCCCAACAGAATATCTCCCTGCCCCGTCCGAAATTTGGACAACAGCTCTTCATGAGCACCTTTGCGAGATGTCGTATCCACGTCCATCCGAATCACTCGGACACCGGGGAACAGCCGAGCCAGCTCTTCCTCAATCTTTTGTGTCCCGGTTCCAAAAAAGCGTATGTGTTCACTTTGACATTCGGGACAATGCTTGGGTTGTACCGTCGAATAACCGCAATAGTGGCATCTTGCCGTATGGTTTGTTCGATGGTAGGTAAGCGATATCTCGCAATGAGGACAGCTTAGTGTATAACCGCACGATCGGCACATGACAAAGGTTGAATACCCTCTGCGATTCAGGAAGAGAACAATTTGCTCCTGTTTGCGCAGGCGATCCTCAATCATCTGGTGAAGGTCTCTGCTGAACATCGAGCGATTATCCGAGCGAAGTTCATTTCGCATATCCACGATATGAACATCGGGCAAAGCACGGCCGCCAACCCGTTCCTTCATTTGGAGCAACTGATACCGGCCTCTCGTCGCCAAGGCATAGGTCTCGAGCGACGGTGTAGCGCTGCCGAGAATCAGAACACCCTGATTTTCCTTGGCCCGCCACATGGCTACATCCCTTGTATGATAGCGCGGTGTCTCTTCCTGTTTATACGAGCTTTCGTGCTCTTCATCGATGATAATCAGCCCCAACCGTCGGAAAGGAGCGAATATCGCTGACCTTGCACCGACTACAAGCTTTACCTGGCCACGTTGGATCTTGCGCCATTCATCATATCTCTCTCCCTGTGACAATGCACTATGCAGGACAGCAACCCGGTCTCCGAATCGCCCTTTTAACCGATTCACCATTTGCGGTGTCAGGGAGATTTCCGGCACGAGCAAGATGGCTTCTCTGCCTTGCTCGAGTGTTCGTTCGATGGCTTCGAGATACACTTCTGTTTTACCGCTGCCTGTTACTCCGTGTAAAAGAAACGAGGCAAACTCATGAGAATCGACAGAACGAAGAATCGGTGCTAGTGCTACTTGCTGCTCTTGGGTGAATGCATGCTTGGGATCGGGCGTAAACGTTCGATTGGCAAACGGGTCCCTCAACACTTCCCGTTCAAAGGTTTTGACCCAGCCCTTTTCAACAAGCGTCGTAATGGTGCTGCGTGAAATGTCCAGCTCCGTCATGATCGCTTTTACGGTTGGTAGCTGATCATGTGACCAATCGATCAGATAGGCCAGTACCCGTTTCATTCGGTCCGAGCGGGCAGGCAGGCTATCAATTATTTCCATTGCCTGATTAACCGGGATCGACAGCTTCAGACAGGTTTCTTTTTTGCGAGTAATCCGATCCTTCACCTGATATTCATAGGAGAGAATGCCTGATTTGATCCAGCCGGAGACAAGCGTCAGTTCATCAGCAAAACGCTTTTGTGCTTCACTTAGCGACATACTGCGATGCTCCATTAAGTAAAGAAGCAAAGGTGAACGTCTGGCAGACCGCTCGTCCAGCTCATCACTTAAACAAAGATACTTCTCCGACTTGCTTCTGAGCATGGCTGGAATCATGGACTGCAAAGCAAGCACCAACGGACAAAGATACTGCTTGCTCATCCAGCTTGCCAGTTGAATCAGTTCGGGTGTGAGTGGAGCAAGATCATCCAGCACCTCAAGGATCGGTTTCAGTTTTTGTGGCTTGTCTTCATCTGCAAAAATATCACTCTCCACTTCTTCTTGCAGACCTACGACGTACCCCTGTAATTTACGAGGGCCAAAGGGAACTACCACCCGGCTGCCAACCTCAATCAGAGGCACATGGTAATCGGGAACCAGGTAGTCAAACGGCCGATTCATTCGAGTGGCAGGTACATCCACGATTACTTGGGCAATCATGTTTATCACATCTCTTGTCTGCATACTGCAGTGATTTTTTCAACGACGGTATCAAGGATTCGCTCAGCTACTTCGCGCTTGCTCATTTTGGGAATTTGCACGGTGTCGCCATCTCTGGTGTAAATGGTAACGATATTCGTATCGCTGCCCATCCCTGCCCCTTCTGTCAATACATTGTTGCCGACGATCATGTCACAGTTCTTGCGTGCCAATTTGTCCAGTGCGTATTTGGACAGATCCTGTGTTTCGGCGGCAAACCCAACGACGAACTGATCCGAATGCTTGCGCTCGCCAATGGTTTGTAAAATATCGGGTGCCTTCTCCAATTCAAGCGAGAGATCGGAGTCTGTTTTTTTCATCTTATGGTGGGAAATAGTTTTCGGACGATAATCCGAAACAGCTGCTGATTTGATGACAATGTCCATCGATGGCAGCTCACCCATCACCGCATCAAACATCTCATGCACCGACTCAACTGCCACAAACTTCACGCCAGCAGGTTGGGGAAGTGCGGTCGGGCCACTGACAAGTGTCACGGATGCACCACGGTCTCTTGCCGCTTCAGCGATAGCATAACCCATTTTGCCTGTGGAATGATTAGAGATATAACGCACAGGATCAATCTTTTCTCGGGTTGGCCCAGCCGTCACCAGAATCTGTTTGCCCGATAAATCTTGCTTTGTTTCTCGACTGGTCTCACGTTGATTTTCCTGCTTGGCAAAAAAATCGATAACAATGTCTACGATCCGCTCCGGTTCTTCCAGTCTGCCCTTGCCGATCCAGCCACAGGCTAACAGTCCCTCTCCCGGTTCAATAAAGTGATAGCCAAATTGGACGAGACGCTCCATATTGGCTTGTACTGCTGGATGCTGGTACATGTTGACGTTCATCGCAGGAGCGATCATCACAGGAGCTTTCGTTGCCAGCAGTGTTGTCGTTAACATATCATCGGCAATCCCGTTCGCCAGTTTTCCGATCGTATTTGCTGTAGCGGGAGCGATAATCACCAGATCTGCCCTGTCTGCCAGATCGATGTGAGAAATGACTTGTGCATTCGGTTCCGTAAACGTGTCTGTGTAGACTGGATGATGGGACAAGGCCTGAAACGTAAGCGGTTGGATAAATTTCTGTGCTGAATCCGTCAAAATCACATACACATCTGCTCCAGCCTGAGTCAGCTTGCTTGTCAGTGCTGCTGCTTTATAGGCTGCGATTCCTCCAGTAACCCCGAGAATGATCGTCTTTTTATCTAACGGTTGCATAAAAAATACAACCTCCTTCCCCTTGGCTCCAAAATCGCTTCGAATTCTATACTTGCCGATTCATTGAAAAAAACAACCTGCAAGAGGTTGTTTACTTACTGCGCACATCCGTATTTTCAAAAACAATTTTGTCTGTGAATAACTCTTCTAATGCTTGGCCGACAAATTTTCGAGAAGCCGGTTTGGTGATTTGCAGGTCGTTGTGTTCCCGCAATTGGCGAGCACGCTTGGAAGCAACAGTCACCAGAATGTATTTGGAATCTACTTTATCGGTCAATTTATCAATGGATGGATAAATCATGAATCTTAGTCCTCCTTCAACCATCTACGGTATTTTTCAATTTGACGTTCTTTTTTGAGATGTTCTGCTGTAATGATTGCATCGATCCGGCTGCAAGCAGAATCAATCACATCATTGACTACCACATAATCGTATTGGTCCATCAGCTCGATTTCATAGCGAGCCATGTCCATCCGCTTGCGAATCGTATCTTCATTTTCTGTTCCACGTCCAACAATGCGGCTTTGGAGTTCTTCCAAATCAGGTGGAGCAAGGAAAAGAAAAATGCCTTCAGGGAATTTTTGCTTGACCTGCAGTGCCCCCTGAACCTCAATTTCGAGAATAACATCTTTGCCGCTGGCGAGTGTATCTTCTACGAACTTGCGAGGGGTTCCATAGAAGTTGCCTACATATTCTGCCCACTCCAACAACTCATCTTGTTGGATCATCTGTTCAAATTCCTCTTTTGACTTAAAGAAATAATTGACGCCATCCACTTCCCCTTCACGCGGTTTGCGTGTGGTTGCAGATACAGAGTACACAAGGTTGGGCAATTTTGGGCGTAACGCTTTGCATACCGTCCCTTTTCCTACACCTGATGGCCCAGAGAGAACCAGTAGCAAGCCTTTATCAATCCCCATGGTGCAAATTCATCTCCTACTCTATTCATCAGACTCATCGTCTTTATTGGTTAAGCGCTGTGCAACGGTTTCTGGTTGAACCGCTGACAAGATCACGTGATCACTATCCGTAATAATAACAGCACGAGTGCGTCGTCCGTATGTAGCATCCACCAGCATACTGCGGTCTCGGGCTTCCTGAATGATTCGTTTAATCGGTGCTGACTCAGGACTTACAATCGAGATAATTCGATTCGCATTTACAATATTACCAAAACCGATGTTGATTAATTTAATCGCCACGGTGTCAGCCCCCTCCTTTCTTTCCTCACTCTATGTTTTGAACTTGCTCTCTCATTTTCTCAAGCTCTGTTTTCATTTCTACAGCGAGGCTTTGGATGGGCAAGTAATTTGCTTTGGAACCAATCGTATTTACTTCTCTGTTCATCTCTTGCAAAAGAAAATCAAGCTTTCGCCCAACTGCTTCCTCACTCTCTACCTGCTCGGCAAATTGGACACAGTGACTATGTAAGCGGGTTATTTCTTCACTGATGTCAATTCGATCAGCAAATAAGGCAATTTCTTGGGCAATCCTTGACTCATCGACGGGAAGCTCTTTGAGCAGAGTTGACAGTCTGAGCTCCAATCGACTCTTGTACTCACTAACAACCTGTGGTGCCATCGTTTGAATTTGTGTTGTCCACTCTTCAATTTTTTGCAGACGGTCTCTGAGATCCAATGAGAGACGTTCTCCTTCTGCCTTTTTCATGGCAAGCAGTTCGTCCGCCGCATCCTCGATCACTTCCATCAACCAGTCAGCAATTTCTTCTACAGGCGTGGCTGCCAACTCATCACGCAAAATCATCCCAGGCAGTGACAGCAGTTCCTTCGTTCCTAACGTATCAGGAATGGCAAATTGCAATTTTAACTGAGAAGACAATCGGATGTATTGTTCTGCCATCTCCCAATTCAGGTTCAGATCTTCCGTATGCTGCGGATTCTGTTCAATGGTTACACCAATCTCGACTCGGCCGCGTCTCACACGCTTGGAAACTTCCTTCTTGATCCGATCCTCCATCATTCCCCATGTCTTCGGCAAGCGGACGATCAGTTCACTAAAGCGGTGGTTCACAGCACGCATCTCAACGACAAGTCTGACAGTGCCTCGTTCTACTTCTTTTCTCCCGTATCCGGTCATGCTATGAATCATGGATTTCACTTCCATAGGCATAAAATCGTTAATTTATTATAGGAGACAATCTTTACCTGTGTCAACTTGGGATAGCTTTGATTTGCAGAAGGTTTCATCGGCTTGCAGATGATCATCATCAAGCGATGTGATACACTCATGGGAAGAATGTTATGTTTATTGAGGTGAAAGAAAAGTGGCTTTTGACGGAATTGTAACTCGTTCGGTTGCCCAGGAGTTATCTCTTCTGGTGGGCGGACGCATCACACGGATACATCAACCACACAAGACAGACCTTGTCTTTTTGATTCGAACCAAAGCGGGCAATCAGAAGCTTTTGCTCTCTGCCAATCCGACCTATCCCCGCATTCATTTGACTTCGGAGGAATTTGTGAATCCACCGGAAGCTCCCATGTTTTGCATGTTGCTTCGTAAGTACTGTGAAGGAGGCGTCATTGAGTCCGTCCAGCAGGTAGAGATGGAGCGGATCATCCATATTGACGTGAAATCACGGGACGAATTGGGAGATGTTACTAACAAGCGGATTGTCATAGAGATTATGGGTCGTCACAGCAACATCATCCTGATTGACCCGGATACCAAACACATACTCGACAGCGTCCTCCATGTAACACACGGGATTAGTCAGTATCGTCAAGTTCTCCCTGGACGCACGTATGTGGCCCCACCCAATCAGAACAAACAAAATCCGCTGACGGTAACCGAGCAGGAATTTACCATGACTCTGCAATGGAACGAAGGCAAACTGGATAAACAGATTGTGGATCAGTTTAGTGGACTTAGCCCCCTTTTGGCAAAAGAAATCGTCCATCGTGCTGGATTACCGACAAGAGAGCACGTATGGCAAGCCTTCCGTCAGCTTATGGAACAGGTAAAGGCCAACCAGTATGAACCTGTGATTGTCCAGACAAAAGAGAAGACAGCCTTCTCCATTACATCCTTGACCCATCTTGCCGATGGTGAGACAGTTACGTATGGCTCCATCAGCCAATGCTTGCAAACATTCTATGAAGGAAAAGCGCTGCGTGACCTTGTCAAACAAAAATCACATGACCTCATCCGAATCGTAACCAATGAAAAGCAGAAAAATGAAAAGAAAATTGAAAAATTGCTTCAAACCCTGCAAGAGGCCGAAGAAGCAGAGCAATTTCGATTGTATGGCGAGCTGATCACTGCAAATATGCATCTGATCAAGCGAGGAGACACAGAGCTTGTCACCGTCAACTGGTACGACGATGCTGGCGCAACCATCTCGATTCCACTCGATCCCCTGAAGACGCCATCCGAAAACTTGCAAGCTTATTACAAACGCTACAACAAAGCAAAAAACAGCATGCAAGTTGTAGGAGAACAAATCAAGCTGGCCCAAGACGAGATTCTCTATATGGATGGCCTACTCGTTCAATTAGAGCACGCAACCGTCCGTGAAGCGATGGAAATCAGGGAAGAACTGGTGGAGCAAGGGTATTTGCGAGATCGCCAGCGCCGCTCAAATAAAAAGAAAAAAGACACGCAACCCGTAATCGACGTTTACTATTCCAGCGACAAGATTGCCATTTACGTCGGGAAAAACAATAAGCAAAACGATTTCCTTACCAACAAGCTGGCTACAGGCGGCGACACATGGCTGCATGCCAAAGACATACCCGGCTCTCATGTGGTGATTCGTTCCCGAGAAATACCTGATCAGACACTTTTCGAAGCAGCTATGTTGGCAGCCTATTTCTGCAAGGCAAGACAAGGAAGCCTCGTACCAGTTGATTACACGCTGGTCAAGCATGTGAAAAAACCGAGTGGTTCCAAACCCGGCTTTGTCATTTACGATCATCAGAAAACCTTGTACGTCACACCGGAAGAATCACTTGTAACTACCCTAAAAGCAAATCCATCACTCGAATCAAAGGAAGCATAGAACTGATCGTTACACCCAATACTAAGAAAAACCCACAAGTCGTATCCGGGTGTTCGAGTAAAGGGGGTAACTTATCCCATGCCGATTCTGTGGAAACTGCTCCTTACAAGCGCTGTCGTTGTACCAGGCCTGATCTGGTCGAACACATCACTACTGTTTGCGATTCTTTCGAGTATTGCTTTGTCCTTCCTATCTTTTTGGCTCGGTGACCTGATGATCCTGCCCAAAACCAATAACACGTTTGCAAGTACCGCCGACTTCATCATGGCTTTCGGTTTTTTGTGGGCGGCTGCAGTTACTTTCGTACAACCGTATCTCTTGTCTGGTATTTTTCTTACGTCTTTTGCCTTATCGGTTGTGGAATACTTTTTCCACGATTATTTGCAAAGACATGGCGTCCATCATTCGAAGCATCCCGGCTGAGCATTCAACCCTTACTAAAGTGACTATTCTCAGATAAAGGAGTAAGTGAGATGAATGTGATTGGAATTGTACAAACCGATCTAAACGAATTCAACATCCTGTTTGAGCAGGATCAAAAAGAAAAAGATAAACAATCGAACGGAGATAACAACGATAGCGGCGGCTTCTCCCTCTTCGGGATGGGACAGGACAGTGACGGTGGTTCTGATCAAGGCGATCAACAGCAGAAGCAAAACAATGAACAAGAGATGACCGTCCGAATCAAGGGAATTCCTGAAGGCCAAAAGGCAACCTTCCTGCAAATGTATCAAATCATCCAGGATGCAAAAGAAACAAAAGACATCAAATCTCACTGTACTGTCGTCAGCGATGGAGATCAGAACGGCAATGAGAATGGAAATAACCAAGGAGGCTCAGGCAGGCAAGGAGCCTCAGGCTGGCAACGAGGAAGCAGTGGAAGCAGCAATTTTCAATAAGTATGACCGAGCTATCGCAGATGTTAAATGCGATAGCTTTTCTTTTGAAGACCGAAAAGTTTGATTGCGCTAGCCACGCCAGAAAAATGCTTGTCCTTATGCATTGCGACTTTGATAGTGCAACTTAGACTTTTTACCGATCGACAGGATAAAAAGTGGTCAACCAGCGTTACATAAGAGGCGGCAATGTGTTTGACCACTTCCTGGCGATGGGAAAAAGTCGATTCCAATATCTTGACCTTGAATTTCTGAATAAAAAATTGTAGGCTTTATCAGTACCACTCAGTACTCGAAAAAAAAACTTACAGGAGTTGATAACGCTCATGCGATTGAAAAAGACTCTTGCGATTGCACTAGCCTTTATGTTGCTGCCAACAGTTGCCTCTGGGGTTTCTGCTGCAACGCAACCAAAATCAGACATCCAAGTCGTGTATAACGCGAAATCAATAGTTTTCCCTGATCAAAAACCAGTGATTAAAAACAGCCGTACCCTTGTGCCGATCAGACCAATTGCAGAGGGACTCGGCTTCAAAGTAGACTGGGACAGCAAAACGCAGACAGTCGGGATTGCTAAAGCATCAAGCACAGTCAACCTGGTCATTAACCAAAAGACCGCCAAGCGCAATGGACAAGCGATCACCCTCGATACTCCTGCACAAATTATCAATGGACGTACGATGGTTCCTGTTCGCTTTATTGCCGAAGCGCTGAGCTACCAAGTAAACTGGAATGCATCCGAACAAAAGGTGCTTATCAGCGATCAAAAACCGGATCAAAAACTGTATGCTTCTCTGGAAAATGTTGCACTGACAAATGCTGAGGCTGATAAACAGTACAACGTATACCGTTTCATCTTTACTGGCAATAAGGAATTGCCTGGAGTCTTTACAACTGCACTTCGCACGAAAACAGCGAACGAAGCTTTGTATGGCAAATACTTGATGGCTGTCCACGGTTCCAAATTCTCCGTACAGAAAGAAAAGTTAGATAATCTGGTGGCACAAGCCAAAAATGCAGCACTAGATCGAAATAAGTCACAGGACGCAATGAACAAAGAAATGGTTGCTCTGGGTATTACAGATCAGGATATCCGCGATTTCTTTACGTATGATCTCTATACAGCATCTTATGTTCAATCAACACTTACCGAACAAGAATTGCTGGCCTACTACAATCAGCACCCTGAGCTTTATACAGTGGCAAGCGTTCGCCACATTCTCGTAGCGACAGAAGCCGAAGCAAAACAAGTGATTGATCGATTAGCAAAAGGTGAAAAGTTTGCCGATCTGGCAAAGGCCCTTTCAACTGATCCAGGCAGCAAAAACAATGGTGGTTTGTACGAAAATGCTTTGGTGAGCAACTGGGTTGGGCCATTCCGTGATGCAGCAGTTAAGCAACCTATCGGAAAAGTAGGCAAGCCTGTTAAAACCCAATTTGGTTACCACGTCATCTTGGTTGAAAAGCGCTCGGTGGCACCATTCCAAACCGTAAAAGCTGATGTAATCAAAGAAGTAGTGAATGATAAAACAAAAGTGCTGCGTGCTGAAGCTTTAAAAAATAAAAAATAACCGTAAGAAATGCGAACCAACGCTACCTCTCGGAGGGGCGTTGGTTTTGTGCTTTTAGAACCAATGGTATTTTCCTAGCACAGGATTAGGACAATATTCAAATTTAGAGATAAAACTAACTAGTGATATAATAATTATAAGGAGGTGCTCGAGGTGGAAGAAATTTTGAAGCTAATTTTAGATGAATTCAAGGATGTAAAGAGCGATATCAAAGAGATGAAGACTGATATCAAAGTGATGAAGACTGATATCAAAGTGATGAAAAGCGAAATCAAAGAGTTACAAACCGATGTGAAAGAAATGAAAGGCGAAATCATAGATATGAAAAGGGAAATCAAAGAGATAAAACAAGATCAACAACAGCATATGGAGATGACGGTTCAACTGATTCATAGCGTTGCAACTTTAAACGGCCGGATTGAAGAACAAAATGATGATCTAATCATTACCAAAGGAATAGCAATGTCCGCTCTTGAAGAAACCGTCAGAATTAAAAATAAAATGAAATATTAAGACAGTACTTAACCTCCTAAACAGTAAAAAAGCCTGAGGATACGCTCCCCAGACTTTTGTCATTCATTATGTAGCCCCGCTCTGCCGTCCAGCTCAATGTTTCTTTAACCTGTACTAACAGGTGGGTGACCCGTCTAAGCTTCTGCCTTCCCATGCGTCCATTTCTGGAGGTGGGCCTGACATAGGCCAATAGAGTTCTGTCTCCCTAGAAACACTCAAGGTTAAAAACATAATAAGCCATACGCACATCGCAGGATTCCGTAGTGATTCAACACCTTTATAGTATCATAATAAAAAGGTTCACACAACGTGAATTGTTACCATCGCATTAAAAGCTACTTTAGTTTACTTTGCGCTGGAGTCCTTGCCAGTATTGATCTCTGAGATTCCGCTTCAAAATCTTGCCTGCTCCGCTTTTCGGCAGTTCATTCACAAACTCAACGGATTTCGGCACTTTGTAATTGGCTAATTGTGTACGGCAATGATTGATCAGAGCCTCTTCGGTCAGCTCGGCATCTTTGCGGAGTACGACAACTGCCTTCACCGCTTCTCCCCATTTTTCATCAGGAACACCCACAACTGCTGCTTCCAATACAGCCGGATGGGTATAGATGCTGTTCTCTACCTCAACCGAGTATACATTTTCCCCGCCTGTGACGATCATGTCTTTTTTACGATCCACAATAAAGAAAAAATTCTCATCATCAACCGTTGCCATGTCTCCGGTATACAGCCACCCATTTTTGATCGCAGCAAATGTTTCTTCCGGGCGGTTCCAGTAGCCTTTCATTATCGTTGGCCCTTTGGCAATGATTTCACCTACTTCACCCGGCTGCACATCTTCTCCCAGTCCATTTACGCAACGGACCTCGACGCCTGGCAACGGCTGTCCGCAAGATGCCAGACGGTTCACCAATCGCTCATCCCCTTCGACTACATGGTCTTGCGGAAAAAGGAATGTTAACACGGGTGATGCTTCGCTCAACCCATATCCCTGGAAGAAATCGATCGGCAGAAGAGATTTTGCCTTTTTGAGCACCTCTGGTGGACAAGGAGATGCCCCGTAAAGCACTTTCTTCCAGCTGGACAAATTGTATTCCTTAATGGAAGGTGTATTGATCAGCATTGTTATCATCGTAGGAACCAGGAGTGAACTGGTTACCTTTTGGTCCTGAATTGTTTTCAACACCAGATTTGGTTCAAAGAAACGGACGTGAGCATGCGTTCCACCGACAACCGTAATGGCAAATGTGGAAGCACCATCGGCAAGATGGAACATGGGTGCAGCATGAAGATAAACGTCATTCACATTATAACCAAGCGCCAAGCCTACATTATAAGCATTACTTAACAGGTTCCGATGTGTCAGCATAACCCCTTTGGGCAGACCAGTCGTTCCCCCTGTGTAGAAAATGCCTGCTACATCGTTCTCTTCTGCTCGAGCCTGCAATTCTACAGGCGCTCCTTCCAAGATGAAATCCTCATACCCTTTGGTTCCTTCTGCAAGGTCATTGTCCTCACACAGAATGTACCCCAAGACAGAATCCACTTCCGCTTTCAGTTTGGGTAAGAGCGGCAAGAATTCACGATGCATAAACAAGTATTTTGCCCCACTGTCTTGAAGGATGAAGCTCACCTCTGCTGGTGCCAACCTTACATTAAGTGGAACAGCTACCGCACCTAGCAACGTGATACCGTAAAGGAGTTCCAGATAACGAGATTCATTCAGCATTAATAATGCAACACGGTCACCTTTTTGAACGCCTGCCTGTTCCAGACTGCCAGCCAATTTGCAGACACGATCAGCAAACTCACGGTATGTAAAAGATTTTTCACCGTCAAGAATTGCTACCTTGTTGGGGCGACCTTTGGCATGTGTGATTAAACCTTGTGTAATTACCATGAACAAACTCCTCCTTCACGATTGTGTAAGCTTCTTTTCCTTTATTTGCGTTTTAATCTGGCTGCGATCAATGCCTGAAAGTTTGGATTCAGGATTAATTCCGGTTGATTCGCTTTCTCCCATGCCAAAGCTTCATCGAGTGACAAGGATAGACAAGTTTCCAGTCCCTCTTTTGTTTTAACAACTGCTTGTGGAGGCAAGCGGAACAAAGTCGCAAGCAGTTGATCAAGCTGTTCACCCAGTTCATGCGCTTCTACTGCCTTAAAGATCAAACCGATCTCGGCTGCTTCCTGGCCGGAGATTTTTTCACCCAGCATGGCAAGACGCTTCGCCTGTGCCATTCCAACCAACCGTGGCAACAGATAGGTACCTCCAAAATCAGTTGTAAGCCCAATATGAACAAACGGCTCCTGTAACACGGCATCTTTGGTGGCCAAAACGAAATCCGCATGCAGTGCCAGATTGAGGCCAGCCCCTACAGCAACACCTTCAACGACAGCGATAACAGGTTTGTTCATATAGTGCAGTTCTCTTAAAAAGCTGTTGATTACATCGAGCGATTCATCCGCCTGTTCCCGTGTACTCATACTGCCTAATACACTCAGATCGGCACCTGAACAAAAGTTTCCGCCCGCTCCCTTCAGTACGACGATTTTGATTTGTTCATTGGTAGCAGCGTGATGAATCGCCTGCTGTAATTCCAGAAACATATCAGTTGTCAGTGCATTTAATACTTGTGGACGGTTCAGTGTGATGGTGAATACGTGGTTCTCAAATTGGGTGATGACTGCTTTCAATTCGGTTTGTTCCGTCATTATGTTGTCTCTCCTTTAGGTATAATTCGTAAATCTGCATAGTGCTTCAATTGTTCTGGCGAAACTCCCAGCTTTGCTTGAAGAACATTCCATGTATGCTCACCTAGCTTAGGCGGGTGAGTTCCGTCGTTCGGGTGATCGAATGAAGTGCGAATATGCACCAGCGATCCCGTTTGTCCTGATTCAAGGGAAAAGGACAAATTTCTACCGGTTATATAGGGGCTGGTCATCCATGTGTCCAACTCTTCTACAGCAGTTAAGCAGCAATCGACTTCTGTCCCCAATTCATTCCACTCGGATTGCGTACGCATCAAAAAAAGCGCTTTCAACTCATCGAAAATTTCGGGGTAACGGGTGATGTTACGCTCGGTGATGTCCTCCCAGTCAAGACGGCCCACAGCTCGGCAAAAATTTTGCCAAAATTTATCTTCCAAGGCAGCCAAGGCCACATACCGACCATCTGCTGTCTCGTAGATGTTGTAGGAAAATAAATCGGTTAAAAAATGATTCATCGTCACTTTTCCGCCTAATTCCGCAAGCATCACGTGCATACCCATCCAACTGGCCAGCACATCTGCTGATGCAATGTCGAGGTAAGCACCTTGCCCTTTCAATACCTTTTGAACAAGTGCAGCACATATTTGCTCAGAAGCGTATACCCCTCCGACATAGTCAGCAATCGGGATCTCAGATAATACCGGTCTCCCTTCACTATCTTTCGTGACGCCAAGCAACCCGCTCACAGCCTGATAGTTAAGGTCATGTCCCCCCAGTTGATGCATGGTTCCGTACTGCCCATAACCTGTCAATGAGCAGTAAATAACATCCGGTTTATAGGCTCGAATGCGCTCATAATCTAGTCCGAGATGTTGCATAACCCCGGGTCGAAAGCTCTCGACAATCACATCTGCCTGTACTGCTAACCGAAAAGCTAAATCTCTCCCTTGTTCTGTGCGCAAATTAATAGCAATACTTTGCTTGTTGCGATTGGAGCTGATGAATAAAGTGCTGTCATCCCCGTATTTAGGACCAAGTGTCCGCCCCGGATCTCCCGTTGGATACGACTCCACCTTGATTACTTCTGCTCCTTTATCAGCCAAGCGCATGGTGCACACAGGGCCTGGGAGATACCTTGAGAAATCTACTACTGTCAAACCTGTTAACAATTCTCCCCCCTCCTTTTCTAGATCAGGTTATGTGTATGCTATTTCGTCATCTATTTTCATAAATCCTCTATCTATTCAGAAAATTTATGCATGCTGATCTTCTTGTTCAAAGTAAAAAGACGCTGATTTTCAGCGCCTTTTTCCCTCACAGTATTAGTATCTGCTGCTGCTGTCATAACCCATGCCCATGTAGCCGCCGTGTCCATGACCAGAGTCATATCCACCACCACATGAAGAGGAAGAATCACCTTTGTAGTAATCATGGCATTTTGTTTTATAATACGGAACTTTCGTGCAAACCTTTTTGTAATACTTCTTCTTACAACATTTTTTGCAGTGACATTTCGTTTTGCAATGTGATTTTTTGCATCCGCAACTCACTCGCTTCACCCCCTTAGTGACTGGTACAATTACAAGGTATGAAGGGAGTTCGGGTCATGACTGGTACACCCAACTATTGACTTGAAAAAATAAGCGAATGTCACGGATGATTCTACATCATGCCTGTTCAGTCAAATCTGTGACGGAATTGCTTGCTGCTTTATACCGTTCTGCCCAGAAGACTCCAATGAGGATAAAGGACCCTCCGAGAATGGTTCGCCAAGTGACAGCTTCATTGAGCAAAACAATCGCAGTTAGCACACTGACAAGCGGAAGTGTATTCAAATAAACGCCGGCACTTGCTGCTGAGACAGATTCCAAAGCCTTGTTCCAGAGCCAGTAGGCAGCGATGGAAGAGCCAAGAACCAAGTAGCCAAGACTGAGCCACCCTTTCAACGGCAGGGGGGGAAGTCCGACCATCCAAGTCTCCACTGCTGCAAACGGAACGAGCATGATCGCTCCTAGCATCAGGGTCAATGCCGTAAATAATTCACTCGGCAGTTCTGCCTCGTCTTGCGGACGCTTCATCTGGACAACATAAATCGCCCAAATGAAACAGCTTGTCAGGACCAGAATGTCTCCAAGTAATGATCCATTACTACCTTGATTGGACTGAACGGAGATAATAAGAACGCCGACAATTCCAAGCAGGATGCCTAACCATTGCGGAGTACGTATTCGTTCTTTCAGGTAAACTGCAGCAAAAATGATAGTAAACAAGGGCAACGAAGCAGAGAGTATGCTCGCATTCACCCCACTCGTCAGGGAGATACCGTAAGTGCCAAATAAAAAGTAACCTGAAACACCTGTAAAGGAGAGCATGCTCATCCTCTTCCAGGGAATTCGGATAACGCCACCAGCTTTTTTCGCCCGCATCCATGTGAAAGGTACGAACAGCAAACTCGCCAAAAATAATCGCAAAAACGTCAGGGTAAACGGATGTACAGACTCCATCGCCCACTTCGTCGGTGCAATTGTCATTCCCCACAGCACAACCGATAGAATCAGCATTCCGATAGCCTTGTTCACATGTGGCTCTCCTTCCAACTAGCCTGTTGACCTTGTCATTATGTCTTATTGTGATACCATCTTGCGTAAATCGGTGATTCCATGATGATCGGGAATTTCCCTGAACTCTTTTACTTTAGGCAAGGTTAGTAAATTTGGACGGGTCATATAGCCCGGTTTTGAAATATAAACAACATCGCAATCCGCAATTAATTCAAATACATCGGGATGATTTGCTTCAATGGAGCGGATATTAATGTGCTTGATACCCGCATTGTGCAAGTCGTCGATCATTCCCTCTACTCCGCGTGTAGTCGCACAGATCAAGCCTACCTTTGTATGTCTGGGATAAGCATCCACTTCTGGAATGACCACGGTTGGGTCTGGTATAAAGTCCAATCCAACCACAGGAGGTGCTTCCCGAGGGAGTGACTGAATCAGATTTTGGGTCACCGATGGATGCGCCACAATTGCTTTGTATTCGTGTAAAAACGAAGTATCCTGTTCCAACCGCTCCCAGAACGCTTCCAGTGTCCATCCTTCGATCATGACACTGGGCAAATGGTATTGGACGAGACGGCAATACTCCGCCAGTTCCAACTCCGTAAAACGTAAAAACAAAACAGGCAAATGGTTGATTTCTTTCATCACAACGGAAAGCACACGATTGAAATCCTCCATGGTGTAGCCCATGGCTTTTACTTTGTGCAGTGTTTCTTTGGCAAGCAATGTCAAGTGAGCAGGATTGCGAGTAAGCAAGGGATCATTTACAACATTGCTGACAGTCGTTCCTCTCCCTTGTCTTGAATCAACCAAACCTTCTTGTTGTAAACGAAGATAAACACTTCGAACTGTGTTGTAGTTGACATGCAGTCGGGAAGCTAGTTCCCGAACGGTTGGCAATTGGGAATGCGAGGCTAATTCTCCACTGCGAATCAGTGAAGCAATCTGTTGATAGAGCTGTTCGTGATACGATACGGAAGATTCTTTTTGCAAAGTGATCCTCAACATGAGTAATCCTCCCAAGATCATTTGATTTCAATAGTATATCAATCATCAAAAAATTTAGTCAATTAGATTTTTATGCTTTTTTCACTCTTCGGATGGGCCTATCTCCCTTGGGCATACTATTGGTAAAGAGAGGTGATCAACTTGGGCGAACACAGCCGCTTTAAGGAAGGCGAAAAATCTCCAAAGAATGCAGTCTACATGGAAATTGGAGAAAGTGGGTCCAGTGTGCAAGATCCACTGATTGTTGAACTGGAAAAGGGTCAAAAGTTCCCAGCTACGCGCAACAAAAATCGTGTATGGACACAAAAGTAATGTGCCTAACAAAAAATAAGACCAAGCGCTCATTGGCTTGGTCTTCTCCCATTAATCTTCGTCTTCTTCATCAAAATCTTCTTCTGATACATAGGTAATTGTTACACCCAAGCTTTGCAACAACTGAAGAACTTCCCTGTTTAAATCTTCCTCGTACAAAAGCCCCAGACTTTCGACCAGTTCGAGTTCCTCTAATTCACCATTTTCAGCATCTTCAATCAGTTCGATAATATCATCCAGTCCCTTTTGTTCAAGGGTGGCCACCAATTCATCTCTTGTCATACTGAATGTACATCCTCTCTTCAATTCATTTTGTGCAAGTGGTTGTCCTTCTATTATAATAATGGAATACCTTGCGAATTAGGAGACTGATTTCGATGACATATCCGCAAAGTTATATCAATTTTCTCGTTCATTTTCACGGAGATCGTGATTATTTTGAATGTCATGAGATTTTGGAAGAATTCTGGAAAGAATCTAGTACAAAAAAGCCAATCTGGGTCGGCCTAATTCAACTTGCAGTGGGCATGTATCACTACCGCCGAGGCAAGCTTGCTGGTGCACTCAAAATGCTTCAAGGCGCATACCGTATTTTGCAGCAGGAACAAACTGCTCTCTCTCATTTGGGAATGGACGCCGAGCAACTGTTTGATTTGCTCTCACAGACCATTCAAAACGTGAATTCCCATGCCCCTTACGCAAGTATTACCCTTCCCTTGTGTGACCCGCATTTGCTCAATATATGTCAGGAAGAATGTCAGCAAAGAGGATTGCCATTCGGACAACAGAGTGATTTGTCCAACACTTATTTGGTCAATAAGCACACCTTGCGTGACCGTAGCGAAGTAATCTCAGAGCGGCAAAACCAATTGCAGCTTAAGATGAGCCAACGTCAGCAGCAGAAATAAACTCTACTGGAATAGAATCAGCAAAATAGAAGATTTCATCGGACCGATAGAACGGTATCTCCGCTTTCATACATGCTTTTGCACGGATGGTGAACAGAGCGATGTCAGCTTTTTCTGGTTGAAAAATGGTTCGATCAGACGTCAACTGTACCAGATCACTCGCAATCGGGAACAAACCGACTGTTCTTGCTTGACTTGCCAGTTTCTTGTGTGTTGCGTAATACAATTCATCAGGTGGGGTTCTTGGTGTCCGAACGATGTTGCGGCTTGGTGAAAAGCCATAAGTAGCACGAAGAAGACTCCCCCCGTCCCATTCGATCTGTTTTCGTGGATCATTGATGATTACCTGTTTAACCTCATCGATCGTAACTCGTGGAAAATCTTTGAGGGTACGCAGGTAGTTGATTAGTTGGTCGATCCGTGTGTAGCCGAACACATCGAAGAAGATCGGTCGTTGTTCCGCTTTCTGCCTCAAGATGGATAGCAGTCTCGTACGCAAACGGGTCTCTTGAAAGGTTGCAATCATCCTAGACCTCCTAATCGTTTGAACACTATGTTTCCCGGACTTTTTGAACTACCTCTAATAGATCCAGTAGATCAAGCTGATCATTATCCCCACATCAACAAGCAGATGACTCGTCCAAGGACCTGCCAGTGATCGATATTTCAACCGGAGATAGGCCCAATAGCAGCCTATTATCCAGGCAAGTGATGCGACAAGCAATCCCCAGCTCCAGCCAAACAAAACAGAGCCAATAACCACATGGTAGGAAGCATAAAACAGGCTGCTTAGCATGACTGCCTCCTGAACTGAAAGCAACCGACCCAATCGTTCCATCGTGAAGCCCCGCCACAACAGTTCTTCAAAAAATGAATTCCCAACCGACATATAGATCGCAAACGCCCACAGCCATTCATGGGTTAAACCCCACTCTTCCAGATTCGATCGTATCCAATTGACTGATACCCCAGTCTGTATCATGAGGTAAAATCCAGACAGAACACCGATCATCAAGACGAAGCCACTTCCTACTCCCTCGATGAGACAATCTCTTTTATTGATAACGTGGTAATTTGCGAGATCTTGCCAATTTTTCCGAAGCCTCCATTCCCACCATCCATGAACAACAGGAACACCCAGGCAAGTCACGATATGAAACAGGATGAATGTCAAAATGATGCTGTGAAACACAAGCAATCCCGTTGAAACTGCTGCAATCGCCATCAGGCCATATACATAATAAATCTTCAGGGAGTCTTTCACTTTCATTTCGATACTCCCTTTCCTCCATCAATCTGACCAATCGAGTGCAATTATGACAAGCCACCATATTATCCCCAATCATTGTAAAAACAAAACAAACCAGACTGAATGATAACGAGAAAAACATCGAGACGTTTTGCATGTAAAACGGTATACTAGAAGTTATCACTAAAAATTATTTTAACGTTTCAAAA